>NZ_JANEWM010000015.1:0-86143 GCF_028069825.1 Citrobacter sp. Igbk 14 | reverse complement strand
GTGTATTAAATTTAATTGAGTAATTAGCGGTAAATTTTAAAATTGGAATATCCATCACATAACGATGTGGTGCAGCAATTTCATCCATGTTTTTGCCGTTTCCCGCCTGACGCTTCCTGCAAGGGATCCCTTACTTTCATCGACATGGCTTACTCTGTATCTGGCAGGAAAAAATGGTCTCAATTAATCATGAAGCTGCTTTAACACCGCGTACGCAGCGCGATACGCGACGTATGAACTTGTTTGTCTCTATTTCTGCGGCTGTCGCAGGGTTGTTATTTGGTCTCGATATCGGCGTAATTGCCGGCGCGTTGCCTTTTATCACCGATCACTTTGTATTGACCAGCCGTCTGCAGGAGTGGGTGGTGAGCAGTATGATGCTGGGTGCGGCAATTGGTGCGCTGTTTAACGGCTGGTTGTCATTCCGACTGGGGCGCAAATACAGCCTGATGGCCGGGGCGATCCTGTTTGTCGTGGGTTCCCTGGGGTCGGCATTGGCTTCCAGCGTGGAAATGCTCATTGTTGCCCGCGTGGTACTGGGCGTTGCCGTAGGTATCGCCTCCTACACTGCGCCACTCTACTTGTCTGAAATGGCCAGTGAGAATGTGCGTGGCAAGATGATCAGTATGTATCAACTGATGGTTACGTTGGGCATTGTGCTGGCCTTTTTATCCGATACCGCGTTTAGCTACAGCGGTAACTGGCGCGCTATGCTGGGCGTATTGGCGCTCCCGGCAGTATTGCTGATTGTTCTGGTCGTTTTCCTGCCTAACAGCCCGCGCTGGCTGGCAGAGAAAGGTCGCCATATTGAAGCAGAAGAAGTATTACGCATGTTGCGTGATACCTCAGAAAAGGCCCGTGATGAGCTGAACGAAATTCGTGAAAGCCTGAAGCTGAAGCAGGGCGGTTGGGCACTGTTTAAAATTAACCGTAACGTACGGCGCGCGGTTTTCCTCGGCATGTTGTTGCAGGCAATGCAGCAGTTCACCGGGATGAACATCATTATGTACTACGCGCCGCGTATTTTTAAAATGGCCGGTTTTACCACCACTGAACAGCAGATGATTGCGACGTTAGTCGTTGGCTTAACCTTTATGTTCGCGACTTTTATTGCTGTTTTTACAGTAGATAAAGCCGGGCGCAAACCGGCGCTGAAAATTGGTTTCAGCGTGATGGCCATTGGGACCCTGGTCCTCGGCTATTGCCTGATGCAGTTTGATAACGGCACCGCATCCAGTGGGCTTTCCTGGCTGTCAGTCGGCATGACCATGATGTGTATCGCCGGTTATGCAATGAGCGCCGCACCGGTGGTGTGGATCCTGTGTTCTGAGATTCAGCCGCTGAAATGTCGCGATTTTGGCATCACCTGTTCCACCACCACGAACTGGGTGTCGAACATGATTATCGGCGCAACCTTCCTGACGTTGCTCGACAGTATTGGCGCCGCGGGTACGTTCTGGCTTTATACCGCACTGAACGTCGTCTTTATCGGTATTACATTCTGGCTTATTCCTGAAACCAAAAACGTCACGCTGGAACACATCGAGCGCAAGCTGATGGCTGGCGAGAAACTAAGAGATATTGGGGTGTAAATAGTGAGACGCAGTGTCGGATGACGTCTCGTGCAGGCCGGGTAAGCGTAAGCGATACCCGGCATTTTTGTAGAACAAGGTTTGAGAATAGAGAGATTACGCCTGCAGGAAGTCTTCACGCACCGGGGTGAAGGTATCAAGCAATGTCCCCGGCTTTAAACAGACGCAGCCGTGCATGATATTGGGTTGCTTGTACAGGGTGTCTCCTGCACTGACGACATACTTTTCTTCCCCAATCGTAAATTCAAACTCACCCGATAAAACGTACGTGAGTTGTTCATGCGGGTGGTTGTGCATCGGGCCAACTGCGCCCTGCTCGAAATTCACTTCCACTGCCATCATTTTGCCATCGTGAGCCAGAATACGCCGGGTAACGCCGTTACCCAGATCTTCAAGCGTGGTTTCTTTATGAAAAATAAACATTCGGTATTCTCGCAATAAAATGAAACATCATTTCATTAAATTTATATCAGAAAATAAAAAAAGGAAATGTGCGCCGACAGATGTGGAAAGTTGATCACATCTTTGGTTCACTGGGAGGACAACCACGAATAAGGGCAAATGATGAAAACGATCGGTCTGTTAGGCGGAATGAGCTGGGAATCCACTATTCCCTATTATCGTCTGATTAATGAAGGGGTTAAGCAGAGTCTGGGCGGTCTACATTCTGCGAAAATTCTGCTGCACAGCGTCGATTTCCATGAGATTGAAGTTTGTCAGTCGAACGGTGACTGGCAGCGGGCAGGGGAGATTCTGGCGCAGGCTGCGGTGGGGCTACAGCAAGCGGGTGCTGAAGGGATTGTGTTGTGTACCAACACCATGCATAAAGTGGCCGAGGCCATTGAAACGGCCTGTGATGTCCCGTTTTTGCACATTGCTGATGCAACGGGGCGGGCCATACAACAGCAGAAGATGAGTAACGTCGCGCTGTTGGGCACGCGTTACACCATGGAACAGGATTTCTATCGTGGGCGTTTACAGACGGAATTTGGCATTAGCACGCTAATCCCTGACGCTGATGACCGACAGAAAATAAACCAGATTATTTTCGAGGAACTGTGCCTTGGTGAATTTAGCGAAACGTCCCGTGATTACTACCTGAGCGTGATTGAGCGACTGGCTCGTCAGGGTGCACAAGGGGTGATCTTCGGCTGCACCGAAATTGGCCTGCTGGTTCCTACTGAAATGAGCCCGTTGCCGGTCTTCGATACCGCGGCGATCCATGCGCAGGATGCTGTGACGTTTATGCTTTCACCTGAGACTGCAAAATAGCATCCAGTGGATCGGTAAGCCGGTGGAGATGGTCCTGTAGATGTGCCGTAAAAGCATCAACCAGCGCGGATGCCGGACGATGCAGTGGATGAATGAGGCTGACGGTAAAAGGTACCGAAACACTAAAACGCCGGATGGCAATCCCGCTGCCTGCGTAATCCAGTGCGGTCAGCGGGTTCACTACTGAGATCCCCACGCCGGCACGCACCATCGCACAAATTGATGCGGCACTGTGCGTTTCTATTACCATTCGGCGCTTGACCTGATGATCATTAAACAGGGTATCCAGCAACTGGCGATAGCTGTCGGTGCGCGACAGGCTGATATAGTTTTCCCCCTGAAAATCTTGCGGTGTTAATACTGCTTTCCCGGTTAGCGGATGTCCCTGCGGCAGCACGCACACTTCATCCAGCGACAGTAACTCAGTGCGTTTAGTCCCAGCGGGGGTATGCAGGGTCTCAGTTAACCCGAGATCGTGACGTTGTGCTGATAGCCACTCTTCCAGCAGCGGCGACTCCTGCGGCACAATCTGAATGTTAACCTGCGGGTAGCGGGTGAGGAAGGGGTGTAGCAACGGAGGTAAAAAGGACTGTGAGAACACGGGCAGACAGACAATCGACAGCTCACCCTGACGAAATTCACGCAGGCTTTCGGCGGCGCTGACGATCCGATCCAGGCCATACCAGGATCGCTGCACCTCTTCAAACAGGCGTAGACCTTGCACTGTAGGATGCAGCCGACCTCGCGTACGTTCGAACAGTGTTAACCCCAGAACTTTTTCAAATCTTGCCAGCTCGCGACTGACGGTAGGCTGCGACGTATGCAGCATCCGTGCGGCTTCCGTCAGGTTGCCTGCTGTCATAATGGCGTGAAAAATTTCAATGTGGCGTAAGTTAACGGCGGGCATTGTCGATCCTCAAATAAACATCCCATATCATTTTTGCATAGACTCGCGATAAAACGATATTTTTTATTCTCTTCGTGCTGTGGCGTAATCATAAAAAAGCCAATACCGGAGCACACCATGCCACGCCCACTCAACAGCACTGATACTGACCTGACCGCAGATAACCTGCTGCGTCTGCCCGCCGAATTCGGCTGTCCGGTATGGGTTTACGATGCGCAGATTATCCGCGCGCAGATAGCCAAACTGAGTCAATTTGACGTGGTGCGTTTTGCCCAAAAGGCCTGCTCGAATATTCATATTTTGCGTCTGATGCGTGAGCAGGGCGTGAAGGTGGACTCAGTCTCGCTGGGTGAGATTGAACGTGCGCTGGCGGCAGGTTTTGTGCCGGAGAATGATGAAATCGTCTTTACCGCCGATATGATTGACCAGGCGACGCTGGCCCGGGTGCATGAGCTACGTATTCCTGTAAACGCCGGGTCGGTTGATATGCTGGAACAGTTGGGCCTGGTTTCGCCAGGGCATCGTGTATGGCTGCGCGTCAACCCAGGTTTTGGTCACGGGCATAGCCAGAAAACCAATACCGGCGGCGAGAACAGCAAGCACGGTATCTGGTATAGCGACCTTCCGGCAGCACTGGAGGTGATTCAGCGTTATCAGCTGAAACTGGTGGGCATTCACATGCATATAGGTTCCGGTGTGGATTACGGCCATCTGGAGCAAGTGTGTGGCGCGATGGTGCGTCAGGTTGTTGAATTAGGTCAGGATCTGGACGCTATATCTGCGGGCGGAGGTTTGTCGATCCCGTATCGCGAAGGAGAAGAGGCGATCAACACCGATCACTACTTTGGTTTGTGGAGCGCGGCACGCGATCAAATAGCCAAACATCTGGGGCATCCGGTGAAGCTTGAGATCGAGCCAGGACGCTTTCTGGTGGCGGAAGCGGGTGTTCTGGTGGCGCAGGTGCGCAGTGTGAAAGAGATGGGCAGTCGTCACTTCGTGTTGATCGACGCTGGCTTTAACGATCTGATGCGGCCAGCAATGTACGGCAGCTATCACCATATCTCCGCACTGGCCGGGGATGGCCGCTCGCTGGATAATGCGGCGCAGATTGAGACGGTGGTTGCCGGCCCACTGTGCGAATCGGGCGATGTTTTTACCCAACAGGAAGGTGGCAAAGTCGAAACCCGTCTATTACCTGCGGTAGTGCCGGGAGATTACCTGGTATTGCATGATACCGGTGCGTATGGCGCATCGATGTCGTCGAACTACAATAGCCGCCCGCTGCTACCGGAAGTGCTGTTTGATAACGGCGTGGCGCGACTGATTCGTCGTCGCCAGACCATTGAAGAGCTACTGGCGCTGGAGCTTATCTGATTGCATGCCGGATGGCGCTACGCTTATCTGGCCTATGAAATTAACGGTGGGTCTGTAGGCCGGATAAGGCGAAGTCACCATCCGGCCTCTGATTACTTAAAGTACGGTCCAGGCATTACGGAGTCACGCAACACCAGGGTGCCCGTAAACGGTGGAATGGGCTCTACGTCTTCGTCATTAGCCAGACGAATAGCCTGATCGATTGCCGTGGTTATCATGGTATCGATAGGCAGATAGACGGTGGAGAGTCCTGGCTCCAGCCATTTCGCGCTGGGCGCATCATCAAAACCAAACAACGAAACATCCTCGGGGATCTTTAGTCCAGCCTGATGTAATGCTTTCGATGCACCTAACGCCATGTCATCGTTACAGGCGAACAGTGCGCTGAATTTCACCCCTTCATCTAACAGTTCACGACAGGCTTCATAGCCCCTGGTCATCGTTGAATCGCCGTATTTGACCCTGGCGGGTTCCCAGGGAATACCATTTTTTTCCAGCGCCTTACGATATCCCATCAACCGGGATTTACCGGTTGGCGTATGGCCGGGGACGGTGATGCAGGCAATATCACGATGTCCTTGCGAGATGAGGTAATCGACGGCCTGAAACGCCGCGTCTTCCTGTTCAAAGAAAATCGCACGGTCGCGGGCCTGGCTGACGTCGCGGTTAATGACCAGCAATGGCATATCAATGCGGGTCATCAACGACATAATCGCTTTTTCGCTCATGTAGCGGGTGTAGAGAATAATGGCGTCGCACTGTCGGTCGGCCAACATTTGAACAGCTTCCTGCTCACGCTCTGGTGTATCATGGCCGTCGGTGACAATCAGCTGTTTGCCGTGAGATTCCGTCTGGCGCGATGCCTGTTGCAGCAAACGACCAAAGTAGAATCCATCAAATGTAGACACCACCAAACCAATGCTGTTGCTGGTGCGGTTTGCCAGTGAGCGGGCTAAAAAATTAGGCCGATAATCTAACGCCTGCATGGCTTTGAAGACTTTCTGGCGCGTGCTTTCTTTAACCTGCCCCGTACCATTAAGTACGCGTGAAACGGTCGCTTTCGATACGCCAGCATGTCGTGAAACGTCTAACATCGTTGTCATGACGCAATCCTGATTAATCGTTTGACGAAGAATTTCCCGGCTCTGTCAGCGCTGAAACGGAATGCCGACGTACCAGCGTTGGGTTAAAGACGTGAGTGATTTCCGGGACCGGACGTTTTTCGGCCAGCGCCAGCGCCAGCTCGGCGGCCTGGGTTGCCATCGTCACGATAGGGTAGCGTACCGTCGTCAGCCGTGGGCGCACGTAGCGTGAAACCAATACATCATCAAAACCAATCAGCGAGATTTCGCCCGGTACATCAATGCCATTATCGTTTAACACACCCATAGCGCCCGCCGCCATTGAGTCGTTATAGCAGGCGATAGCCGTGAAGTTTTTGCCGCGACCAAGCAGCTCAGTCATTGCCTGCTCGCCGCCGCTCTCATCGGGCTCGCCAAACGTGACCAGTCGATCGTTTACCGGAATATTGCTTTCCGCCAGCGCGTCGTAATAGCCTTGCAAACGATCTTCCGCATCTGAAATGCTGTGGTTGGAACACAGATAACCGATGCGCGTATGGCCCTGCTGAATAAGATGACGGGTTGCCAGCCACGCACCGTAACGATCGTCCAGCGCAACGCAGCGTTGTTCGAATCCCGGTAAGATTCGGTTGATCAGTACCATACCGGGGATCTGTTTCATCAATGATGCCAGTTCGGCATCCGGGATAATTTTAGCGTGGACCACGAGGGCTGCGCAGCGGTGGCGAATAAGTTGCTCAATCGCCTGACGTTCCTTTTGTTCGTTATGGTAGCCATTGCCAATCAGTAAAAAATTACCGGTGTTATAGGCCACCTGCTCGACAGCTTTAACCATTGCCCCAAAGAATGGATCGGACACATCACCTACTACCAGACCGACGGTTTCAGTAGATTGTTGTGCCAGCGCACGCGCGTTGGCGTTGGGGTGGTAGCTGAGTGATTCCATTGCACTCATTACAGCCAGACGCGATGCTTCGCTGGCTTTGGGGGAGTCATTGATCACTCGAGAAACGGTGGCGACTGATACACCAGCTAGTCGGGCTACATCCTTTATGGTCGCCATGATAGTACCTGTTGTGGGTAAACGCTTACATCCCGTCAGTGTTACGGAAAACGGCTGTCTGTTCAAGCAGATTGCCCGTCAGGACGTCGCAAATGTGAGCGGACACGAGCGAAGTAAGACAGAAAATTGAAAATGAAAACCTTTGCTTACACTTTGCGATGTGCTGTTGCGATTGTTCGCTGGTGAGGGGAGAGAGCGGATTGATAAAGTTGAGATCCCAGAGGTATTGATAGGTGAAATCAACTTTCGGGTTGATCACAAGATTTACACCAGCCTGCGCAGATGCGCAGGTTTTTTTTTGCGTTCAGCGTATCTGTAACAGTAACCGATAATTTACACAACTCGTTGCACTTGGGTTCATTCCTTTGCGTTTTCCAACTGGCGGAACGGCGCGGTGACGACCACAATCAAGATCCCAGAGGTATTGATTGGTGAGATTATTCGGTACGCACTTCGTACCTGTCTCTTGCACCGACCTGCGCGGATGCGCAGGTTTTTTTTCGGACTCTATTTACCCGTTACCTGTCGCGCCCATTCCCCAACTCGTATACTCTCCCATCATTGATGTTTATATAATTAATGGCACAGGGAGTTGAGATGCTATTTGGCTTTTTTCGTAAGCTGTTTCGCGTACTTTTTCGTGTTCGCGTCACGGGCGATATCAGCGTGCTACGGGGAGAACGTGTCTTAATCACGCCTAACCATGTCTCATTTATCGATGGTATCCTGCTGGCGCTCTTTTTACCGATTCGCCCTGTGTTTGCCGTTTATACTTCTATTAGTCAGCAATGGTATATGCGCTGGCTCACTCCACTGATTGATTTCGTACCGTTAGACCCAACCAAACCGATGTCGATTAAACATCTGGTACGCCTGGTTGAACAGGGCCGTCCGGTGGTTATCTTCCCGGAAGGGCGTATTTCGACCAGCGGTTCACTGATGAAAATCTACGACGGTGCTGGGTTTGTTGCCGCAAAATCAAAGGCGACGGTGGTGCCTGTGCGTATTGAAGGCGCGGAACTGACCCATTTCAGCCGTCTGAAAGGTCTGGTTAAACAGCGATTCTTCCCGCAAATCAGCATCCATATCCTACCGCCAACGTCATTGCCGATGCCGGAAGCGCCGCGCGCGCGCGATCGTCGCAAAATGGCCGGTGAAATGCTGCAACAGATTATGATGGAAGCGCGTATGGCCGTCCGCCCGCGTGAAACGTTATACGAGTCTCTGCTGGCGGCAAAATACCGGTTTGGCGCAGGCAAAAACTGCATTGAAGATATTAATTTCACGCCGGACAGCTATCGCAAACTGCTGACGAAAACGCTGTTTGTCGCACGTATTCTGGAAAAATACAGCGCCGAGGGGGAAAGAATTGGCCTGATGCTGCCAAATGCGGGTATCAGCGCGGCGGTTATTTTTGGTGCTATTGCGCGTCGACGTATCCCGGCCATGATGAACTACACCGCGGGTGTGAAGGGGTTAACCAGCGCCATTACCGCGTCAGAAATCAAAACCATTTTTACCTCCCGGCAGTTTCTCGATAAAGGCAAGCTCTGGCATTTGCCGGAACAACTTACTCAGGTGCGTTGGGTGTACCTGGAAGACCTGAAGGCCGATGTGACCTTTGGCGATAAGCTGTGGATTTTTTCACATCTGCTGGCTCCGCACCTGGCACAGGTGAAACAGCAGCCGGAAGAGGCCGCGGTGATCCTCTTTACCTCGGGATCAGAAGGCCACCCGAAAGGTGTCGTACACAGCCATAAGAGCCTTCTGGCGAACGTCGAACAGATTAAGACGATTGCCGATTTCACCGCCGACGATCGCTTTATGTCAGCATTGCCGCTATTTCACTCCTTTGGCCTGACGGTAGGGTTATTTACGCCGTTGCTGACCGGTGCTGAAGTGTTTTTGTACCCCAGTCCGCTGCATTACCGCATCGTTCCTGAGCTGGTATATGACCGTAACTGCACCGTGTTGTTTGGTACCTCAACGTTCCTCGGCAATTATGCGCGGTTTGCTCATCCCTATGATTTCCACCGTCTGCGCTATGTTGTTGCCGGAGCCGAAAAGCTGCAAGACAGCACGAAACAGTTGTGGCAGGAGAAATTCGGTCTCCGCGTTCTTGAAGGCTATGGGGTGACGGAGTGCGCGCCTGTGGTGTCGATTAACGTACCAATGGCTGCGAAATCGGGAACGGTAGGGCGCATTCTGCCTGGTATGGATGCCCGACTGTTGGCGGTTCCTGGTATTGAAGATGGCGGGCGTTTACAGCTGAAAGGCCCTAATATTATGAGCGGCTATCTGCGCGTCGAAAAGCCGGGTGTACTGGAAGTCCCAACCGCAGAAAATGCCCAGGGCCAGATAGAGCACGGCTGGTACGATACCGGTGATGTCGTGCGCTTTGATGAAAATGGCTTTGTACAGATTCAGGGGCGCGCCAAGCGCTTTGCCAAAATCGCCGGTGAGATGGTGTCACTGGAAATGGTTGAACAACTGGCGCTGGCGGTATCTGCTGACAAAATGCATGCCACAGCTATCAAGAGCGATGCCAGTAAAGGGGAAGCGCTGGTGCTGTTTACTACAGACGGCGAGCTGACCCGTGAAAAATTACTCCAGTATGCGCGCATCCACGGCATTCCAGAGCTTGCCGTACCGCGTGATATCCGCCACCTGAAACAACTCCCTCTGCTCGGCAGCGGTAAGCCAGATTTTGTCACGCTGAAAAGCTGGGTTGATGAACCGGAAAAACAACATGCGTGAGTCAGTACACACTAGCACTTCAATCTGGTCCAAAGGGATGATGTCCGTTATCGCCGCGCAGTTTTTGTCAGCGTTTGGCGATAACGCGTTGTTGTTTGCTACCCTGGCTTTGCTCAAGGCGCAGTTCTACCCGGACTGGAGCCAGCCAATTCTGCAAATGGTGTTTGTGGGTGCTTACATTCTGTTTGCTCCTTTTGTCGGGCAGGTCGCGGATAGCTTTGCGAAAGGCAGAGTGATGATGTTCGCCAACGGTCTCAAGCTGCTGGGGGCGGCGAGTATCTGTTTCGGCTTTAACCCGTTTCTGGGGTATACGCTGGTGGGTATTGGCGCAGCGGCGTATTCTCCGGCCAAGTATGGCATCCTGGGTGAGCTGACGACCGGCGACAAGCTGGTGAAAGCCAACGGTCTGATGGAAGCTTCCACCATTGCCGCTATCTTGCTGGGTTCTGTTGCTGGCGGTGTGCTGGCCGATTGGCATGTCATTGCTGCGCTTTCCGCCTGCGCCCTGGCTTATGCTGGTGCTGTGGTGGCTAACCTGTTTATCCCGAAACTGGCCGCGGCTCGCCCCGGTCAGTCGTGGCATTTGGGGAAAATGACGCGCAGTTTCTTCTGTGCCGCCTCTTCGCTGTGGCGTAACGGCGAAACACGTTTCTCGTTGGTCGGAACCAGCCTGTTTTGGGGCGCGGGCGTCACACTGCGTTTTCTTCTGGTGTTGTGGGTGCCGGTGGCGTTGGGCATTACCGATAACGCCACACCGACCTATCTTAACGCTATGGTGGCTATCGGGATTGTTGTGGGTGCCGGTGCGGCAGCAAAACTGGTGACGCTGGAAACGGTGTCGCGTTGCATGCCTGCGGGGATCCTGATCGGCGTGGTAGTCCTGGTTTTCTCGCTCCAGCATGCGCTGTTGCCAGCTTATGCCTTACTGATGCTTATCGGCGTGTTGGGCGGTTTTTTTGTGGTGCCGTTGAATGCGTTGCTGCAGGAACGGGGCAAGAAAAGCGTCGGTGCGGGTAATGCGATAGCGGTGCAAAACCTCGGTGAAAACAGCGCGATGTTGCTGATGCTCGGTATCTACTCACTGGCGGTGTTGGTGGGTATTCCTGCGGTAGCCATTGGCGTTGGATTTGGTGCGCTGTTTGCCCTGGCGATTACGGCGCTGTGGATTTGGCAGCGCCGCCATTAGTCTGTTGTATGCTGTTGCCGGATGGCGGCGTTGCCTTATCCGGCCTACAGGACGCTCACTTTGTAGGCCTGATAAGCGTAGCGCCATCAGGCGCTAACTGTTACGGTGCAGGATAGGTATACACCTGATGCACCGCTTCAATCTCCGCCAGTACTTCTTCACTCAACTCCAGATGCAGGCTTTCAACGTTGGTTTTTAGCTGCTCCATCGTCGTTGCGCCCAGCAGTGTGCTGGCGACAAACGGCTGACGACGAACAAAGGCCAGCGCCATCTGCGCGGGATCAAGGTTATGGCGTTTGGCGATATCCACATAGGCAGCTACCGCTTTTTGCGTTTGCTCGCTGCTGTAGCGCGTAAAACGGCTAAACAGCGTATTGCGCGCGCCAGCAGGTTTCGCACCGTTCAGGTATTTACCGGTTAAGGTGCCAAAACCAAGGCACGAGTAGGCCAGTAGCTCAACGCCTTCATACTGGCTCACTTCGGCCAGTCCAACTTCAAAGCTGCGGTTTAGCAAGCTGTACGGGTTCTGGATAGTGGCGATACGCGGCAGGTCATGTTTGTCTGCCAGATGTAGGTAACGCATTACGCCAAACGCCGTTTCGTTGGAAACACCGATGTAACGAATCTTACCTGCACGCTGAAACTCTGCCAGCGCGTCCAGCGTATCCAGCAGGGAAACGACCGGCGCGGAGTCCGTCCAGCTATATCCCAACTTACCAAAGCAGTTTGTCGGACGCTGTGGCCAGTGGACCTGATAGAGATCGAGATAATCGGTCTGCAGTCTTTTCAGACTGTCGTGTAGTGCCTCACGGATGTTTTTACGGTCCAGCGCCTGATTCGGTCGAATACCGCTGTCATTGTTACGTGCCGGGCCGCTGACTTTAGAGGCAACGATCAGTTTTTCGCGGCTGCCGTGTTTGGCAAGCCAGTTGCCCACGTAAGTTTCGGTGAGTCCCTGGGTTTCAGGGCGAGGCGGTACCGGATACATCTCGGCAACGTCGATTAAATTTATGCCTTGTGCAACGGCATAGTCGAGCTGTGCATGTGCGTCGGCTTCGCTGTTTTGTTCACCAAACGTCATTGTGCCCAGCCCCAGTGTACTGACTTCCAGCGAGCTGTGGGGTATACGGTGATATTGCATAGCCGTTTCCTTTTTATAATCACGACATAAGGATTATAAAAATGGCTGAGGGAAGGGAAAAAGGGAAGCAAAATTGTTAAGGCCAGCAGCGTGGCTGACCTTAACCATCAACGCTCAATGATTTGAGAGACTTCGTCGCGGTTAATTTGCATCGCATTGCCTTGCTGATCGTGGTAACTCACCAGACCGGTATCATCGTCAATTTCTGGTTTACCATCGGTCAGGATCATTCGACCATCTTTTGTTGCCATCACATAATCACTGCTGCATCCGGAAACGGCAAAAGCCAGCCCGACGGCGGAAATTAAAACTGCCCATTTTTTCATCTGCTTATCCTCACATGGCCTGCGTCTGACACTAGTTTAGTAATAACGCGAAGTTGTGCAGGGCGAAAGCAGTAAAATCTTAATCTGTGAGAGGGGGAAGGTGCGCAGGGAGTATTCGCTCCCCATACGGGGAGCGATAGTATCTGTCAGAGCGGATTTTTTTTATTGCGCCACAGGTTCAGAGTCTCTACAGCGATAGAGAAGAACATAGCGAAGTAAATGTATCCTTTCGGCACATGGACATCGAAGCTTTCCAGGATTAGCGTGAAGCCAACCAGTATCAGGAAAGAGAGTGCCAGCATTTTTACCGAAGGGTGACGATCAACAAACTCACCGATTGGGCGGGCTGCAAACATCATTACACCCACGGCAATCACGACGGCTGCCATCATAATAAACAGATGATCGGACAAGCCTACTGCGGTGATTACTGAGTCCAGACTGAAGATAATATCCAACAACATGATCTGCACAATCGCGCCGAGGAAAGAAGAGACGCGGGTTTTCAGCCCTTCCTCTTCGCCCTCAATGGACTCGTGGATCTCTTTACTCGCTTTCCAGATCAGGAACAATCCGCCGAGCAGAAGGATCAAATCGCGCGCTGAAATCGCCTCGCCAAACAGCTCGAATAACGGGTTAGTAAGCCGCGTTACCCATGCGATGGATGCCAGCAGCGCCAGACGCATCACCATCGCCGCCGCCAGCCCGATTCGTCGGGCATGATTGCGTTGTGCTGTTGGGAGTTTTGCTACAACCAGAGAAAGGAAAATAATATTGTCGATCCCGAGAACGATCTCCAGCAGCGTCAGCGTACCGAGCGCCAGCCAGGCGTTAGGATCGGTTATCCATGCAAATAACATCGAACAAAGTCCTGCCAAAAAAAAGAAGCGGTAATTATAGGCGCGTAACGCGACGGGCGAAAGGTCAGGGTGTGTTATTGAGCCTGGAATAGAAAATGCCGTTCCAGCAGTGCGCGCGTAAAGTTCTTCTTCAGGTAAAATCCGCGTGGCAGAGTCAGGATCGGTTCACCATGGGCACCGATAGCCTCGGTAAGCGCCCGGGCGTTGGCGGCTTTTGGGCGTAGTTGTAAAACTTCACCATGACGGGCGGTGATACGTTCGACGTGCCCTAACACAATCATGTCCATTAACTCTTCCCAGTCCAGACGTAACTGTCGATCTTCCTCTTCATTCGGACTCCACAACAGCGGGGAGCCAACGCGACGTTCAGCCACAGGGATGCTGCGTTCACCTTCTACGGGTATCCACAATACGCGTTTAAGCTTGTGTCGAACATGGCTGGTTTCCCAGGTCACGCCGGTATTGCCGGTTAACGGAGCCACGCAGACAAAGGTCGTTTCCAACGGTCTGCCAAGGCTATCCACAGGGATCGTTTTTAACTCCACGCCCAGCGCGGCAAAATCCTGCTCCGGTTTACTGCCCGCACTGGCCCCAAGCCAGATTTCCAGCAGCACGCCAATCCAGCCTTTGTCCCGCTTCAGATCCTTTGGCGCGACGAGTCCAGCCATCGCCGCCAGTTCTCCCAGCGTGTAGCCCGAAAGTTGCCGTGCCTGGTGCAGCAACTGGGCTTCGGATTCAGGAGGCGAAAGCAATGGATGGAGTTCTGGCATCAGGTTTACCCTTGGGTTAAAAAATGAGCAATGATTTTATACCGTGTGGACAGAGTTTATCTTTTTCCACATGCTTTATCCAATTGCATGATTTATAGTGGTTTTTATATTTTTATGTAAAGTGTTGCGCAACAGAAAACTGGGTTTTCCAATTCTGGTCACTGACAATGAACAGGATCTTACACCATGTTATCCACAGAAAGATGGGATAACTGTGAAAAACCCCCACTACTGTTTCAATTTACAGCCTTGACGTGCGACGAAAATCGAATTTTCACACAAATTGTGCCTAACTTATTGGCATAATCTGTGGATAAAACCAACGCTGGTCGATCTTTCATCAGGTCGGAGATCGTATGCGTGATGCACATCACATTTCTGCATGTTTAGCTACAGTTGTTGCTTTTAACTTAATGAATATATAAGACTATTTTTGTTATGTGACGGATGTCTTATTCAGACTGTTCCGGGTTTTCCCATAGTAATTCCGTACTTCTTCACAACTATATCCACAGAAAAGGTGAATAAAATCGCCTATGTAGCGTATCTTCTGTTTATAACTTGGCCCTTTGCTGTGAGTTATTCAATTGTTATTAGAATATCGCGCCCTTAACAGAGTGGTTTACCGCCCCTCTGGAGTGTGAAACAATCGTTTGTATATAAGGTTTATGTTGAGGTAGTCCGGTGATTGATGACGATGGCTACCGCCCGAATGTAGGGATAGTAATTTGTAACCGCCAGGGGCAGGTCATGTGGGCCCGGCGATTTGGTCAGCACTCCTGGCAATTCCCGCAAGGCGGGATAAATGCAGGAGAGACAGCAGAGCAGGCGATGTACCGGGAACTCTTTGAAGAAGTAGGTCTGAGTCGTAAAGATGTACGGATCCTTGCTTCTACTCGTAACTGGTTGCGTTACAAGTTACCGAAACGTTTGGTGCGTTGGGACACAAAGCCGGTTTGTATCGGCCAGAAACAAAAATGGTTTCTTCTGCAGTTGGTCAGCAGCGATGCTGAAATCAATATGCAAACCAGCAGTACACCTGAGTTCGACGGCTGGCGCTGGGTGAGTTACTGGTATCCGGTTCGACAGGTGGTGTCATTTAAACGCGATGTCTATCGCAGGGTGATGAAAGAATTCGCAAGTGTTGTGATGGCGCTTCAGGAGAGCACTCCTAAGCCGCAAAGCGCACCTGCGTACAGACGTAAAAGAGGTTAAGCTACGCAAATTATGCTCACCCGCCTGCGCGAAATAGTCGAAAAGGTGGCCAGTGCCCCACGTCTCAATGAGGCGTTGAATATTCTGGTTACTGACATCTGTCTTGCGATGGATACAGAGGTCTGCTCGGTCTACCTGGCCGATCACGACCGACGCTGTTATTACCTGATGGCGACCCGAGGACTTAAAAAACCACGCGGTCGCACTGTTGCACTGGCGTTTGATGAAGGGATCGTTGGCCTGGTTGGCAGGCTGGCGGAACCTATCAACCTCGCCGATGCGCAAAAACACCCCAGCTTTAAATATATTCCTTCGGTGAAAGAGGAACGTTTTCGTGCGTTCTTAGGCGTACCGATCATCCAGCGGCGCCAGTTATTAGGCGTCCTGGTGGTACAGCAACGTGAGTTGCGCCAGTACGACGAAAGCGAAGAATCTTTTCTGGTTACGCTTGCCACACAGATGGCCGCTATTCTGTCTCAGTCGCAGTTAACCGCGCTATTTGGGCAATACCGGCAAACGCGTATCCGCGCGTTGCCTGCCGCACCCGGTGTGGCGATCGCTGAAGGCTGGCAGGATGCCACGCTGCCGCTGATGGAGCAGGTGTATCAGGCTTCAACGTTGGATCCGGTGCTTGAGCGTGAACGTCTGACTGGCGCACTGGAAGAAGCCGCGAATGAATTTCGCCGCTACAGTAAGCGTTTTGCTGCCGGGGCACAGAAAGAGACAGCGGCAATTTTTGATCTCTATTCGCACCTGCTCTCCGATACCCGTCTGCGCCGCGAGTTGTTTGCAGAAGTGGATAACGGCTCGGTGGCCGAGTGGGCGGTTAAGACGATCATTGAGAAGTTTGCCGAACAGTTTGCCGCGCTAAGCGATAACTATCTTAAAGAACGCGCCGGGGATTTGCGCGCCTTGGGGCAGCGTCTGCTGTTCCATCTTGATGACTCTGTTCAGGGACCGAATGCCTGGCCGGAACGTTTCGTGCTGGTGGCGGATGAGCTGTCTGCCACTACGCTGGCGGAACTTCCCCAGGACCGGTTGGTAGGGGTTGTCGTCAGGGATGGTGCCGCCAACTCTCACGCGGCGATTATGGTTCGTGCGCTGGGGATCCCGACCGTAATGGGGGCTGATATCCAGCCGTCTGTGTTGCACCGCCGCACGTTGGTGGTGGACGGTTATCGTGGCGAACTGTTGGTTGATCCGGAGCCGGTATTAATCCAGGAATATCAGCGTCTCATTAGTGAAGAGATCGAACTGAGCCGCCTGGCGGAAGATGATGTTAATCAACCGGCGCAGTTGAAAAGCGGCGAGCGCGTGAAGGTGATGCTCAACGCGGGGCTAAGCCCGGAACATGAAGAGAAGTTAGGTAGCCGAATTGACGGTATCGGGCTGTATCGTACTGAAATCCCGTTCATGCTGCAAAGCGGCTTTCCATCTGAAGAAGAGCAAGTTGCGCAGTATCAGGGCATGCTGCAGATGTTTAACGATAAGCCCGTAACTCTGCGTACGCTGGATGTCGGGGCCGATAAACAACTGCCGTACATGCCCATCAGCGAAGAGAATCCATGCCTTGGCTGGCGGGGTATCCGCATAACGCTCGATCAACCGGAGATCTTTTTGATCCAGGTTCGCGCCATGCTGCGTGCGAATGCGGCAACCGGAAACCTGAGCATTTTACTGCCGATGGTGACCAGTATTGATGAAGTGGATGAAGCGCGACGCCTGATAGAACGTGCCGGACGCGAAGTGGAAGAGATGATCGGCTACGAGATCCCAAAACCACGCATTGGCATCATGCTGGAAGTCCCGTCGATGGTGTTTATGTTGCCGCATTTGGCAAACAGGATCGATTTTATCTCGGTCGGGACCAACGACCTGACCCAGTATATTTTGGCTGTCGATCGGAACAACACGCGCGTTGCCAGCATTTATGACAGCCTGCATCCGGGGATGTTACGTGCGCTGGCGATGATTGCGCAGGAAGCGGAGAAAAGCGGCATCGATTTGCGATTGTGTGGTGAAATGGCGGGCGACCCGATGTGTGTCACCATCCTTATTGGGCTTGGTTTCCGTCATTTATCGATGAACGGGCGTTCTGTAGCACGTGTGAAATACCTGCTGCGCCATATCGATTTTGACGAAGCGCAAACGCTGGCGCAGCGCAGCCTGGAAGCGCAACTGGCGACGGAAGTACGCCATCAGGTGGCGGCCTTTATGGAGCGCCGTGGCATGGGGGGATTGATTCGCGGAGGATTGTAGGCCTGATAAGCGTAGCGCCATCAGGCAATACGGGGGGTAAAGATTACCTATACAGATCTTTTACATCTTCCCGGCATCCGCTGCGATCCCCTTGTGCTATCATTCGCACCTTTGGAGCGCCTGCATTATGCAGGCGCGCTTATCAATTGCTGTCTGACTTCAGCGAAATAACAAGAACTTGTGGTGACAGATGACCAGTAGCTATCTGCATTTTCCGGATTTCGATCCGGTCATTTTCTCAATTGGACCCGTCGCGCTTCACTGGTACGGCATGATGTACCTGGTGGGGTTTATTTTCGCGATGTGGCTGGCAACGCGCCGGGCTAATCGTCCAGGCAGTGGCTGGACCAAAAACGAAGTAGAAAACTTACTTTATGCAGGCTTCCTCGGGGTCTTCCTCGGCGGGCGTATTGGCTACGTGCTGTTCTATAACTTCCCGCTGTTCCTTGATAATCCGCTGTATCTGTTCCGCGTCTGGGATGGGGGCATGTCCTTCCATGGCGGGCTTATCGGGGTGATCCTGGTGATGATTATCTTCGCCAAACGCACCAAGCGTACATTCTTTCAGGTCTCTGATTTTATTGCTCCACTGATTCCGTTTGGTTTGGGCGCAGGTCGTCTGGGTAACTTTATTAACGGTGAACTGTGGGGGCGCGTCGACCCGAACTTCAAGTATGCCATGTTGTTCCCTGGCTCCCGTACTGAAGATATTTTATTGCTGCAAACCAACCCACAGTGGCAGTCTATTTTTGACACATACGGTTCTTTGCCTCGCCATGCCTCACAGCTTTATGAGATGGCGCTGGAAGGGGTTGTGCTGTTTATCATTCTTAACCTGTTTATTCGCAAACCTCGTCCGATGGGCTCGGTTTCCGGTCTGTTCCTGATTGGCTATGGCGCATTTCGTATTATCGTTGAATTCTTCCGCCAGCCGGATGCACAGTTTACCGGCACATGGGTCCAGTACATCAGCATGGGGCAGATCCTGTCTATCCCGATGATTGTCGCAGGTATTATTATGATGGTTTGGGCGTATCGTCGCAGCCCGCAGCAACACGTTTCCTGAGGAACCATGAAACAGTATTTAGAACTGATGCAAAAAGTGCTGGATGAAGGCACACAGAAAAACGACCGCACCGGAACCGGAACGCTTTCCATTTTTGGTCATCAGATGCGTTTTAATCTGCAGGAAGGGTTTCCGCTGGTTACGACTAAACGCTGCCATTTACGCTCGATCATCCATGAGCTGTTGTGGTTTTTGCAGGGCGACACCAACGTTGCCTACCTGCATGAAAACAACGTCTCAATCTGGGATGAATGGGCTGATGAGAACGGTAATTTAGGTCCGGTGTACGGCAAACAGTGGCGTGCATGGCCAACACCGGATGGCCGTCATATTGACCAGATCACGACGGTGCTGAACCAGTTGAAAAACGACCCGGATTCCCGTCGTATTATCGTTTCCGCGTGGAACGTAGGCGAACTGGATAAGATGGCGTTGGCACCGTGTCATGCGTTTTTCCAGTTCTACGTGGCGGATGGCAAACTCTCTTGCCAACTGTATCAGCGTTCATGCGATGTGTTCCTCGGTCTGCCGTTCAATATTGCCAGCTACGCCTTACTGGTTCACATGATGGCGCAGCAGTGCGATCTTGAAGTCGGTGATTTTGTCTGGACTGGCGGCGACACGCACCTGTACAGCAACCATATGGATCAAACACATCTGCAGCTTAGCCGTGAGCCACGCGCGTTGCCGAAGTTGGTTATCAAACGTAAACCCGATTCAATTTTCGACTATCGTTTCGACGACTTCGAAATTGAGGGTTACGATCCGCACCCAGGCATTAAAGCACCGGTCGCTATCTGATCGGGGTTAATCCTGTCACAACCGGCGCCTTACGCGTCGGTTTTTTTTACCTTACATTCCATTCTGCGGCGCTGATTCCTGAAGTTTTGCAACGTGATGCAATGCGATAAATATTCTCCGTAGCTTGCCGAAGACGCTGAATTTCCCCCTCGTTATTAATTTCTCTCACGCCATACTGGCGGCATGAAAAAACAACAAGGCTACACGCTTCTCGAAACCCTGATTGCAATACTGATTGTCGCGGCGCTTGGCGCATCGGGGTTGTACGGTTGGCAGCGCTGGCAACAACAGCAGCGGTTATGGCAAACAGCCAGCCAGGTGCGGGATTACCTGCTGCAATTGCGTGAAGATGCAAACTGGCGCAATCGTGATCACGTCATCAACGTGCTCCGCGAAGGGGGGACATGGTGTCTGGCAAGCTCAGCGACGTCACAAACTTCGTGTCAGCCTGTTTCACCGTTGATATTTACGCCACTCTGGGCTGATGTCGAGATGGCAGAGATAACGCCGTCACTGGCTTTTTTCGGCCTACGTAATACCGCATGGGCCGGGCATATCTATCTGAAGAATGCTGCAGGTGAATGGCGTGTGGTGGTGTCTGGTTGGGGACGAATCAGGCTTTGCGAACGCGGTGAGGCGGATCAATGTCGGTAAGTGAACGTGGCTTTTCACTGCTTGAGGTGCTTATCGCTATGGTGATAAGCAGCATTTTACTCCTCAGTGCTGCGCGATTTTTACCTGCGCTGCAGCGAGAGATTTTGCATAACTCTCGTCAGCGAGTGCTTGAAGATGAGCTTTGGCAGCGGATCTATACCGTGGCGAAGCATCTCCAGCGGGCTGGCTATTGTCGGGGAAACTGTATCGGAGAAGGGCTGATGATATCAGCCGCGGGAGACTGTGTGATTGCACGCTGGGATGCCAACAGCAACGGTGTCTGGGAAGATACTCCGGCAAAGGAGGCCGATGTCGTTGGGTTTCGTGTTCAAGATAAGGTGCTGGAAACCTTGCGTGGTGCAACAACCTGCGTGGGAAAAGGTTGGGAGAAAATGACCGATCCGAATTCTATTCAGATTGAGGTATTTCAGGTGGAGCGCCTGAATATTAACGGATTTGCGCCAGTGCTTTCGTTGCACCTGCGCGGGAGAAGCAACGCCGATCCTCAAAAGGTCATTGAGGCATTCTATGGCGTCACAGGATTCAATCTGTGAACCGTGAGCGAGGTGTTTCATCGCTTGCAATGGTGCTTTTACTCCTGGTACTCGGCAGTCTGTTGCTGCAAGGCGTGAGCCGACAGGAGGCGAGTTTTGCGTCGCGGGTGGCAACGGAAAGCCAGTCGCTACAACATCAGGCAGTGGTGCAATCCGCCATGGAATGGGCACGTATGCAGCCCTGGAGTTTGCAGATGGCAACGCAGTGTCGACGCTATACCACGCAGGGGGCGACAGTCTGCCTGCGTGTGCTCGACGACGATCTTGTGCTGCTTATTGCGCAATATGAAGGTATATCGTTATGGCGTCAGGGGATGATTATCGAGGGTACTCTCGAATTCTCAGCGCATGGCTGGAGCGATTTCTGCCCGTTAAAGGTGCTGGCGCTATGTCTGATACCCTGAACAGACAGCGTGGTTTTAGCCTGCCGGAAGTGATGTTGGCAATGGTGCTGATGATTATGATCGTGACCGCGCTTTCGGGATATCAGCGGGCGCTGATGAAGAGCTTTTTAGTCAGAAGCCAGTATCAACAATTGTGGCATCACGCCTGGCAGCAAACACAGTTGCATGTGTTTTCACCACCTTTAAACTGGCAAATTAACCGAATGCAGACAACGGTAGCGGGATGTGTCAGCATCAATGTTAAAATTACTTCCCCTCTGGGCAGGCAGGGTCAGATGACACGACTGCACTGCCCAAATCGTCAGTAGTCAGGAGTCGCTATGTTAAGGGTCTACCACTCCAATCGTCTGGATGTGCTGGAAGCGTTGATGGAATATATCGTTGAGCGCGAGCGGCTGGACGACCCCTTTGAACCCGAGATGATCCTGGTTCAAAGCACCGGTATGGCGCAGTGGTTGCAAATGACTCTGGCACAGAAGTTTGGTATTGCCGCTAACATTGATTTCCCGCTGCCAGCGAGTTTTATCTGGGATATGTTTGTGCGCGTATTGCCGGATATCCCAAAAGAAAGCGCATTCAGCAAACAGAGCATGAGCTGGAAGCTGATGACGCTGCTCCCCCAATTGCTGAATAACGATGAGTTCGCACTGTTACGCCACTATCTCACCGACGACACAGACAAACGTAAGCTGTTTCAGCTTTCATCACGCGCCGCGGATTTGTTCGACCAGTATTTAGTCTACCGTCCTGAATGGCTGACGCAGTGGGAGGCGGGGCAGCAGGTGGAAGGATTAGGGGATGCTCAGGCCTGGCAAGCGCCATTGTGGAAAGCACTGGTGGAATACACGGCTGAACTGGGACAGCCACGCTGGCATCGTGCCAATTTATATCAGCGGTTTATTCAGACCCTGGAAAGTACGTCTGACTGCCCACAAGGCTTGCCCTCGCGCGTCTTTATCTGTGGTATCTCCGCGCTACCGCCCGTGTATCTGCAGGCATTACAAGCGCTGGGTAAGCACATTGATATTCATCTGCTTTTTACCAATCCCTGTCGTTACTACTGGGGAGATATTAAAGACCCCGCTTATCTGGCTAAACTGTTGGCGCGTCAGCGTCGGCATAGCTTTGAAGAACGACATTTACCGCTGTTTCGCGATAGTCAGAATGCTGAAGGACTGTTTAACAGCGATGGTGAGCAGGATGTGGGGAATCCGATGTTGGCCTCATGGGGAAAACTCGGACGTGACTACATATATCTGCTTTCGGAACTGGAAAACAGCCAGGAGCTGGATGCGTTTGTCGATATTATCCCTGATAACCTTTTGCATAATATTCAGTCAGATATTCTTGAGCTGGACAGTCGGGCTGTGGCGGGAGTCAGTCTGGAGGAGTATTCACGTAGCGACAATAAACGGTTGCTTGAGCCGAATGATACTAGTGTGACGTTCCATGTCTGTCATAGCCCACAACGCGAAGTGGAAATACTCCACGACCGGTTGCTGGCAATGCTGGAAGCGGACCCAACGCTGACGCCGCGCGACATCATCGTGATGGTGGCGGATATCGACAGCTACAGTCCATTTATTCAGGCTGTCTTTGGCAGTGCACCGGCCGACCGTTACCTGCCGTATGCTATTTCCGATCGCCGGGCGCGTCAGTCTCATCCCGTGTTACAGGCGTTCATTAGCCTGCTTTCGCTACCGGATAGCCGCTTTGTCTCGGAGGATGTGCTGGCATTACTGGATGTGCCTGTGCTGGCTGCGCGTTTCAACATCAATGAAGAAGGGCTGCGCTATCTTCGTTTGTGGGTCAATGAGTCTGGAATTCGCTGGGGCATTGACGACGACAACGTGCGCGAACTCGCGCTTCCCCCAACTGGCCAGCATACCTGGCAATTTGGTTTAACACGTATGCTGCTGGGCTATGCGATGGAAAGCGCACAAGGTGAGTGGCAGTCGGTATTGCCCTATGATGAGTCCAGTGGTTTGATTGCCGAGTTAGTCGGGCATTTGGCCTCGCTGCTGATGCAGCTTAATCTCTGGCGCCGGGAGCTGGCAGTAGAGCGTCCGTTGGCGGCGTGGCTGCCTGTTTGTCGCGAAATGCTGAATGATTTCTTCCTGCCGGATGCTGATACCGAAGCCGCGATGACGCTGATTGAACAGCAGTGGCAGGCCATTATTGGCGAAGGTTTGGGAGCCGAGTATGACGGTGCCATACCGCTTTCGTTGTTGCGTGATGAGCTGGCACAGCGACTCGATCAGGAACGAATCAGCCAGCGTTTCCTGGCCGGGCCTGTCAATATCTGTACGCTGATGCCGATGCGCTCCATTCCTTTCAAGGTGGTGTGTCTGCTTGGTATGAACGATGGCGTTTATCCGCGCCAGCTTGCGCCGCTGGGCTTTGATCTGATGAGCCAAAAACCGAGGCGTGGTGACCGAAGCCGCCGTGATGATGACCGCTATCTGTTCCTGGAAGCGCTGATTTCAGCGCAGCAAACGCTCTATATCAGCTATATCGGCCGCTCAATCCAGGATAACAGTGAGCGCTTCCCGTCGGTGCTGGTGCAGGAACTTATGGATTACATTGGGCAAAGCCACTATTTGCCGGGCGATGAATTACTCACTAGCGATCAAAGTGAAGCGAAAGTAAAAGCGCACATTACCCGTTTACATACCCGTATGCCCTTTGATGCTCAAAACTATCTGCCTGGTGAGCAGCAAAGTTATGCGCGCGAGTGGTTGCCTGCGGCAAGCCTGTCAGGTAAAGCGCATACGGACTTTGTCCAGCCGCTCCCCTTTGAAATGCCTGAAACCCTGACGCTGGAAACGCTACAACGCTTTTGGGCTCATCCGGTGCGGGTGTTTTTCCAGATGCGCCTGAGGGTAAATTTCCGCTCTGAAGAGAGCGAGATCCCGGAAACTGAACCCTTTATCCTTGAAGGGCTTAGCCGCTATCAGCTTAATCAGCAGTTGCTTAACACGCTGGTCGAAGAACACGATGCAGAACGTTTGTTCCGCCGCTTCCGCGCTGCGGGGTCGCTTCCCTATGGTGCATTTGGCGAAATTCTCTGGGATACACAGCACCAGGAGATGCAGTCGCTGGCTGAGCGCATTATTGCCTGTCGTCAGCCCAGCCAAAGCATGGAAATTGATCTGACCTGTAATGGCGTACAAATTACGGGTTGGCTCCCGCAGGTACAGGAAGACGGATTGTTGCGCTGGCGCCCATCTCTGATAAGCGTTTCGCAGGGTGTGCAACTTTGGCTGGAACATCTTGTCTATTGTGCCAGTGGCGGCACGGGAGAAAGCCGGTTGTTCTTGCGTAAAGACGGTGAGTGGCGTTTCCCTCCGCTGGAAGTTGAACAGGCGTTACAGTATCTGTCGCAACTTATTGAGGGATATCGGGAAGGCATGTCATCACCGCTACTGGTATTACCGGAAAGTGGTGGGGCGTGGATAAAAACCTGTTATGACGCCGTAAATGATGCCATGTTAGATGACGATGATACGTTGCAAAAAGCGCGCAGTAAGTTTTTGCAGGCCTATGAAGGCAATATGATGGTACGTGGTGAAGGTGATGATATCTGGTATCAACGCCTGTGGCGTCAACTGGAGCCTGAAACTCTGGAGACTATTGTTTTACAGTCTCAGCGTTATCTGTTACCGATTTTTCGATTTAATCAGTCGTGACGATTGTATAAAAATTGCGCAATTTGATGGCTTCCACTATGATGCGCTTTCTGTCACGGACTGATTCTTACAAAGAGAAGAGGCTGACGCGTTCAGCACAGAGTCTTGCCCTGTTCGGACCGCGCTAAATGCGTTGTTTGCAGTGAACAGGTGAATACGTTAATGATGAGGTTTGTGAATGCCCCGCAGCACCTGGTTCAGCGCATTACTGTTGTTCGTCGCCTTTTGGGCGCCCGTAAGTCAGGCAGATACCGGTTGGCAGCCTTTAGCTGAAACCATCCGTAAAAGCGATAAAGATACCCGCCAGTATCAGGCCGTGCGCCTTGATAATGGCATGGTCGTGTTGCTGGTATCCGATCCTCAGGCCGTGAAATCCCTCTCTGCACTGGTGGTGCCTGTCGGCTCGCTGGAAGATCCGGACGATCATCAGGGGCTGGCACATTACCTTGAACACATGTGTCTGATGGGGTCGAAAAAATACCCGCAGCCGGACAGCCTGGCCGAGTTCCTGAAAATGCACGGCGGCAGCCATAATGCCAGCACTGCGCCTTACCGCACCGCTTTCTATCTTGAAGTCGAAAATGACGCGCTGGTCGGGGCGGTAGATCGTCTGGCGGATGCGATTGCCGATCCGTTGCTGGATAAAAAATATGCCGATCGCGAGCGAAATGCCGTTAATTCTGAGCTGACGCTGGCGCGTACCCGAGACGGTATGCGTATGGCACAGGTGAGTGCGGAGACGATCAACCCGGCGCACCCTGGTTCGCGCTTCTCCGGCGGAAATCTGGAAACGTTGAGCGATAAGCCGGGTAACCCGGTGTTGAAAGCGTTACTGACATTCCATGAAAAGTACTACTCCGCTAACCTGATGAAGGCGGTGATTTACAGCAATAAACCGTTGCCAGAGTTGGCGAAGATAGCTGCTGACACCTTTGGACGCGTGCCAAACAGAAATATCGAAAAACCGGAAATAACCGTCCCGGTTGTCACCGACGCGCAAAAGGGCGTCATCATCCACTATGTTCCCGCGATGCCGCGTAAAGTGCTGCGCGTTGAGTTTCGTATCGATAACAACAGCGCACAGTTCCGCAGCAAAACCGATGAGCTGGTGACCTACCTGATTGGTAATCGCAGCCCGGGAACGTTGTCTGACTGGTTGCAAAAGCGGGGATTAGTTGAGGGCATTCGTGCGGACTCCGATCCTGTCGTTAATGGCAACAGCGGTGTGTTAGCGATTTCCGCGACGTTAACCGACAAAGGGCTGGCAAATCGAGATGAGGTTGTCGCCGCAATATTTAGTTATATCAATTTGTTACGTGAAAAAGGTGTCGATAAACGCTATTTTGATGAGCTGGCGCACGTGCTGGATCTCGACTTCCGTTACCCCTCTATCACCCGTGATATGGACTATGTGGAATGGTTGGCCGATACCATGATCCGCGTGCCTGTCGAGCATACGCTCGATGCAGTGAATATTGCCGACCGGTACGATGGCAAAGCCGTTGAGCAACGGCTAGCGATGATGACGCCGCAGAATGCGCGTATCTGGTATATCAGTGAGAAAGAGCCACACAATAAAACCGCTTATTTTGTCAACGCGCCTTATCAGGTAGATAAAATCAGCGAGAAAACATTCGTCGACTGGCAGCAAAAAGCGAAGGGCATTGCTCTGTCGTTGCCAGAGCTGAACCCGTATATTCCGGATGATTTCACGCTGATTAAGACGGATAAAAAATATGCTCATCCGGAGCTGATCGTTGATGAACCTGATTTACGCGTGGTGTATGCCCCGAGTCAATATTTTGCCAGCGAGCCAAAGGTTGATGTCAGTGTGATACTGCGTAACCCGAAAGCGATGGACAGTGCCAGAAACCAGGTCTTATTCGCCCTGAACGATTATCTGGCGGGTATTGCACTCGACCAGTTAAGTAACCAGGCCGCAGTGGGTGGTATTGGTTTTTCTACTAACGCTAATAACGGGCTGATGCTCAATGCCAATGGCTATACTCAGCGTTTGCCACAGCTTTTTCAGGCGCTGCTGAGCGGTTATTTCAGTTACACCTCAACAGATGAACAGCTGGAACAGGCGAAATCCTGGTATGCCCAGATGATGGACTCTGCGGAGAAAGGCAAAGCCTACGATCAGGCGATCATGCCGGTTCAGATGCTGTCCCAGGTACCGTACTTTTCACGTGATGAACGGCGTGAGCTGTTGCCATCTATTACGTTGAAAGAAGTGATAGCCTACCGTGACACCTTAAAAGCCGGTGCGCGTCCCGAATTCCTGGTGATCGGCAATATGAGTGAAACTCAGGCAAAAACCATGGCTCGGGATATCCAGAAGCAGCTTGGTGCGAATGGCTCACAGTGGTGCCGAAACAAAGATGTTGTGGTAGACAAGAAGCAGTCAGTCATCTTTGAAAAAGCGGGCAGTAGTACGGATTCAGCGCTGGCGGCGGTGTTTGTACCCACCGGATATGACGAGTACACCAGCTCGGCTTACAGCGCGATGTTAGGACAGATTGTTCAACCGTGGTTCTACAATCAACTGCGTACTGAAGAGCAATTAGGTTATGCCGTCTTTGCTTTCCCAATGAGCGTTGGCCGCCAGTGGGGAATGGGCTTCCTGTTGCAAAGCAGTGACAAGCGACCGTCCTATCTCTGGGAACGCTATAAGGCATTTTTCCCGACGGCGGAAGCGAAGCTGCGGGCGATGAACGCTGATGAGTTTGCACAAATTCAGCAGGCGATCATCGCGCAAATGCTGCAGGCTCCGCAAACTTTGGGGGCCGAAGCCTCTCAGTTAAGCAAAGATTTCGATCGCGGCAATATGCGCTTCGATTCACGTGATAAAATCGTGGCTCAGATTAAACTGCTGACGCCGCAAAAGCTTGCCGACTTCTTCCATCAGGCGGTGGTTGAGCCGCAAGGCATGGCGATACTGTCACAGGTTTCCGGTAGCCAGAATGGGAAAGCAGAATATGTGCACCCGGAAGGCTGGAAAGTGTGGCAGACCGTCAGCGCGTTGCAGCAAACCTTACCCCTGATGAGTGAAAAGAATGAATGATGCCGCTGAGCCCCTTGATCCCCTACGCTTGCCCCTGACGGGCGAGCGTCTGATTGAAGCCTCCGCAGGCACCGGTAAGACCTTTACCATCGCCGCCCTGTATTTACGTTTACTGCTTGGACTGGGCGGCTCTGCCGCCTTTCCTCGTCCTCTGACTGTCGAAGAGCTGCTTGTGGTTACTTTCACTGAAGCCGCTACAGAAGAGCTGCGTGGTCGAATTCGTAGCAACATTCATGAACTACGCATCGCCTGCCTGCGTGAAACCACGGATAACCCGCTCTACGCTCGTTTGTTGGAAGAAATCGCCGATAAAAAGCAGGCCGCACAGTGGTTGTTATTGGCTGAAAGGCAGATGGATGAAGCCGCGGTGTTTACCATCCACGGCTTTTGTCAGCGCATGCTTAGTCTGAATGCCTTTGAGTCAGGCATGTTGTTTGAACAGCAGTTGATTGAGGATGAGTCGCTGCTGCGCTATCAGGCCTGCGCAGACTTCTGGCGTCGACATTGTTACCCGCTGTCTCGCGACATTGCACAGGTTGTTTTTGAAACGTGGAAAGGTCCACAGGCGCTGCTGAGGGATATCGATCGCTACCTGCAGGGTGAATCCCCGGTGATTAAAGCGCCACCGCCAGCCGATGAAACGCTGGCAGCCCGGCACGAAAAAATTCTGACGCGTATCGACCAGATTAAGCAGCAATGGCGAGATTCCGTTGCTGAACTGGACGGTTTACTGGAAGCATCCGGGATCGACAGACGTAAATTTAATCGTGGTAATCAGGGAAAGTGGATCGAAAAGATCAGCGCCTGGGCACAGGAAGAAACCCGAAGCTACCAGCTTCCTGACGCACTGGAGAAATTCTCTCAGCGTTTTCTGGAAGACCGCACCAAAACTGGTGGTGTAACCCCTCAACATCCGCTGTTTGTCGCAATTGATGAACTGCTGAGTGAACCGCTGACAATCCGCGATCTGGTGATCACCCGGGCATTGTCGGAAATCCGCGAGGCGGTCTCCCAGGAAAAACGCCGACGCGGTGAGCTGGGTTTTGACGATATGCTCAGCCGCCTGGACGCGGCGCTGCGTAGCGAAAGCGGCGATGCGCTGGCGGCGGCCATTCGTACCCGTTTCCCGGTGGCGATGATTGATGAATTCCAGGATACCGACCCGCAGCAATACCGTATTTTCCGCCGTATCTGGCAGCATCAACCGGATACAGCATTGTTGCTGATAGGCGATCCGAAACAGGCTATTTACGCCTTTCGTGGCGCGGATATTTTTACCTACATGAAGGCGCGTAGCGAAGTCAGCGCGCACTATACGCTTGATACCAACTGGCGTTCGGCCCCTGGCATGGTCAATAGCGTGAATACGCTTTTCAGTCAGATGGACGACGCCTTTATGTTCCGCGAAATCCCTTTTAGCCCGGTGAGGTCAGCAGAGAAAAATCAGTCGCTACGGTTTGTGCTGGAAGGGGAAACGCAGCCGGCGATGAGTATGTGGCTGATGGAAGGGGACAGTTGCGGTGTGGGTGATTATCAGAACTTTATGGCCCAGGTGTGTGCGACACAAATTCGCGATTGGCTTAAAGCCGGGCACTCTGGCGAAGCGTTGCTGGTCAGCGGTAAAACGTCCAGGCCGGTACGCGCGTCTGATATCAGCGTACTGGTGCGCAGCCGTCAGGAGGCGGCGCTGGTACGCGATGCGTTGACGCAACTGGCCATCCCATCGGTGTATCTTTCTAACCGTGACAGCGTCTTTGATACGCTGGAAGCCCAGGAACTGCTGTGGGTTCTGCAGGCAGTGATGACGCCGGAGCGTGAAAATACGCTGCGTAGTGCGTTGGCAACCTCAATGATGGGATTGAATGCGCAGGATATTGAAGCGCTGAATACTGACGAAAAAGCCTGGGATGCGGTTGTTGAGGAATTTGATAGCTACCGACAGATCTGGAATCGACGCGGCGTGATGCCCATGCTGCGCGCGCTGATGTCCGCTCGCCATATTGCGGAAAACCTGTTGGCAACGGCAGGGGGCGAACGCCGTCTGACCGACATTTTGCATATCAGCGAGCTGTTGCAGGAGGCGGGGGCGCAACTGGAAAGCGAGCATGCGCTGGTACGCTGGTTATCGCAACATATTCTGGAGCCCGATAGCAATGCGTCCAGCCAGCAGCTCAGGCTGGAAAGTGATAAGCATCTGGTCAAAATCGTCACTATCCATAAATCGAAAGGGCTGGAATATCCACTCGTCTGGCTGCCGTTTATCACGAATTTTCGCGTCCAGGATCAGGCGTTCTATCACGATCGCAGTTCGTTTGAAGCCGTGCTGGATCTCAGCGAAGCGGATGAAAGCGTTGAACTGGCAGAGGCTGAACGTCTGGCAGAAGACTTGCGCTTGCTTTACGTCGCGCTCACCCGCTCGGTCTGGCACTGTAGTCTTGGCGTGGCACCGTTGGTACGCCGTCGGAGCGATAAGAAAGGTGATACCGATGTGCATCAAAGTGCTCTTGGTCGCCTGTTGCAACGGGGTGAACCAATGGATGCCGCAGGTTTGCGTAGCGCTATTGAGGCGCTGTGCGGTGAGGATATCGCCTGCCTGACGCCGAATGAACCGGATGGAGAGCGCTGGCAGGTTGTACAGCCTGCCAGTTCTACGTTGAATGCAAAAATGCTGCAACGAACGCCTGGTGACAGTTGGCGTGTTACCAGCTATTCCGGTCTGCAACAGCGTGGGCATGGTATTGCACAGGATCTGATCCCACGCCTGGATATCGACGCGGCAGGTGTTGGTGAAACCATTGAGGAATCGGGCCTTACGCCACACCAGTTTCCTCGCGGCGCGTCACCGGGGACATTTTTGCATAGCTTGTTTGAAGATCTGGATTTCACCCAGCCGGTTGAGCCAATGTGGGTACAAGAAAAGCTTGCGCTTGGCGGATATGACGCGCACTGGGAGCCCGTTCTGACGCAGTGGCTGGATACTATTTTGCATGCGCCGCTCAATGAAACCGGTGTGAGTTTGAGCGATCTTTCTGCGCGTGAAAAACAGGTGGAGATGGAGTTTTACCTGCCGATTTCACAACCGCTGGTGGCCGACCAGCTCGATGCAGTGCTCCGTAAATACGATCCTCTTTCGGCTGGCTGCCCGCCGCTGGACTTTATGCAGGTACGCGGCATGCTGAAAGGGTTTATTGACCTGGTGTTCCGCCACCAGGGGCGGTATTACCTGCTCGACTACAAGTCAAACTGGCTGGGTGAAGACAGTTCTGCGTATACCCAGCAGGCAATGGCCTCAGCCATGCAGGCGCACCGCTACGATCTGCAGTATCAGTTGTATACCCTGGCGCTGCACCGTTATCTGCGCCATCGCATCGCTGATTATGACTATGAACGCCATTTTGGCGGCGTTATCTATCTTTTCCTGCGTGGCGTTGACGGCGACGATCCGCAGCAGGGAATTTTCGCCACCCGACCCAATGGGGAATTGATCGCGTTGATGGACGAGATGTTTGCCGGTGCGGCTCTGGAGGAGATGCAATGACAATCCAGAAACGATTGCTGGAGGCCGTAGAGCAAAAACAGCTCCGTCCTCTGGATGCACAGTTTGCGCTGGCGGTTGCCGGAAACGACAACCCTGCCGTTACGCTGGCGGCGGCTCTGCTCAGCCGTGACGCGGGCGAGGGGCACGTTTGCTTACCGCTTTCCCGACTATCTTTACGCGAAGATGCCCATCCACTGTTGAGCGCTTGGCTGTGCGAGGCCGGTGAACCGGAAGATTGGTCGGAATGCCTGCTGGCCTCCGCTGCGGTAAGTCACGGCGAACAGCCAACGCCGCTGGTGTTATATGACAATCGCCTGTATTTGAACCGTATGTGGAATAACGAACGCGCGGTGGCCCGTTTTTTCAGTGAGGTAAACCAGGCCATTGAGGTGGATGAGCCTCGGTTGATCTGCACGCTGGAAGCGCTCTTCCCGCCATCGGAAGGCGTGAACTGGCAAAAAGTGGCGGCTGCTGTGGCGCTGACCCGCCGTATATCGGTGATCTCCGGGGGACCTGGCACCGGTAAAACGACAACGGTAGCCAGACTGCTGGCAGCATTGATACAGATGGCGGAGGGGGAGCGTTGTCGCATCCGTCTGGCAGCACCGACGGGAAAAGCGGCAGCACGTCTGACGGCATCGCTGGGGGCGGCACTGCGTGAGTTACCGCTGACCGATGAGCAAAAGAAACGTATTCCTGATGATGCCAGCACGCTGCACCGGTTGTTAGGTGCACAGCCAGGCAGCCAGCGTCTGCGCCATCATGCGGGTAATCCGCTGCATCTGGACGTGCTGGTGGTGGATGAGGCTTCCATGATTGATTTGCCCATGATGTCGCGCCTTATCGATGCACTACCGCCGCACGGACGGGTGATTTTTCTTGGCGATCGTGACCAGCTTGCTTCTGTCGAGGCGGGGGCCGTGCTGGGAGACATTTGTGCATTTGTGAATGACGGATTTACCCCGGAACGTGCCAAACAACTCAGTCGGCTGACCGGTAGTCCCATTCCAGCGGGAACCGGAACTCAGGCCGCGTCTTTGCGTGACAGTTTATGCTTGCTGCAAAAGAGTTACCGTTTTGGCAGTGATTCTGGCATCGGTCAACTGGCTGCGGCCATTAATCGGGGTGACAAGGCCGCGGTTAAAACCGTTTTCCAACAGGGATTCGGTGATATCGAAAAGCGTACGCTTAATAGCAGCGAAGACTACACCGCGATGCTGGATGAAGCCCTGGCGGGGTATGGTCGCTACCTGGATTTACTGCGTGAAGGGGCTGCGCCGGACACCATTATTCAGGCCTTCAATGATTATCAGTTGCTGTGTGCACTGCGCGAAGGTCCATTTGGCGTTGGCGGATTGAATGAGCGCATTGAGCAGGCGATGGTGCAAAAACGTAAAATTTACCGATTTGCACACTCTCGCTGGTATGAAGGGCGACCGATAATGATTGCGCGTAATGACAGTTCGCTGGGGCTGTTTAACGGTGATATCGGCATCGCGCTCGATCGTGGTGATGGTTTACGCGTGTGGTTTGCATTACCGGATGGCTCTATCAAGTCGGTGCTGCCTGGCCGTTTGCCGGAGCATGAAACGGCCTGGGCGATGACAGTACACAAATCACAGGGTTCTGAGTTCGACCATGCGGCGTTGATTTTGCCCAGCCAGCATTCGCCAGTTGTTACCCGAGAGTTGGTGTATACCGCAGTGACCCGTGCCCGCCGCAGCTTGTCGCTGTATGCCGATGAGCGGATTTTGAGTAGCGCCATTGCCACGCGCACTGAACGACGTAGCGGATTGTCAGCATTATTTAATGACGGCCTGCAGTGTGCCTGATGGCGACGCTAACGCTTCTTATCAGGCCTACGGTGCCAGCGAGGTAGGCCGGATAAGGCATTTATGCCGCATCCGGCAATGACTACTATCCCAGATCCGCCATCAATACTTTTGACCGCCGCTGATAGTTGTACATCTCTTTTTTGCTTTCCGGCAGCAGCTCGATATCGACCGGCGTGAAGCCACGCTCCTGGAACCAGTGAATGCTGCGTGTTGTCAGCACGAACAACTTGCTGAGCCCCATTTGTCTGGCCTGCACTGCAATCCGCTCCAGCAAAACTTCGCCGCGTGATGAGCTACGGTAGTCCGGATGCACTGCTACGCACGCCATTTCGCCAATCTTCTCCTCCGGAAAAGGGTACAGGGCTGCACAGGCAATGGTCAGATTATCGCGCTGAATTATGGTGAACTTATCGATCTCCATTTCCAGTTGTTCACGGGAGCGACGCACCAGAATACCTTGCTGTTCCAAAGGACGAATCAATTCCAGAATGCCGCCAATATCGTTAATGGTGGCGCGACGGATCTGCTCGGCGCTTTCCATCACGATTTGCGTACCGATCCCATCGCGGGAGAACAATTCTTGTAACAACGCGCCATCTTCCTGATAGCTAATCAGGTGACAACGGCGCACGCCGCTACGACAGGCTTTAACGGCACCGCGCAGGAAACGCACCGTACCGGAGCTGTAATCACCTTTCTCTTCCTGTGACTCAACACGCGCTTGCGCTTCGTTGGGAAAGAGTTCGGAAACAATATCGCCATTATCGTTAGTCACCCCTTGAGAGGAGCAAAAACCGATCATTTTCTCTGCTTTCAGTTTGATCGCCAACTGGGTGGCGACCTCTTCGGACGTCAAGTTAAAGCTCTCGCCGGTCACGGAAACGGCGACCGGGCCCAGCAGAACAATAGCACCGCTGTCCAGTTGACGGTGAATTGCTTCTTCATCAATTCGACGAATACGTCCGCTATGGCAGTAATCAACACCGTCATCCACACCCAACGGTTGCGAGATAATAAAATTACCGCTGACCACATTGATGTGTGCGCCCTGCAAAGGCGTATTGTTCAGACTCATCGACAGGCGGGCGGTAATATCAAGTTGAAGCAAACCCGCAGCCTGCTTGACCAGCTCCAGGGTTTTGGCGTCGGTAACGCGCGTATTTTTGTGATACACCGGTTCATGGTGATGCGCGGCCAGATTGGCATCAATCTGCGGCCGTGCGCCATAGACTACGACAAGGCGAATGCCGAGGCTATGAAGGAGACCAATGTCATTGACGATACTGGAAAAGTTTTCATGCTCGATGGCTTCGCCGCCCAGCATAATGACAAACGTTTTTCCCCGATGGGTATTGATATAGGGAACAGAATGGCGGAATCCCTGTACCAGTTCGGTTCTACGTTCCTTCACCACGGCACATCCTCATTGCATGATTATTCGTAATTAATGTATTTTTATTCTGTTTCTGCCCTGTGTGCAAGCGTAATTTTTACCCCAGCCGAAGATTTTCTTCAGTAATACCGTGAATATAAAAACAATGTTTACCCTTTTATTGATGACAGATTATGCGTCATTCGCTAAAGTTTCCGGTCAATTCGGACGTTTTACGTATTACCTCAATATAGATTTCTTTTGCTCGGGAGAAGCATGTCGGGATCCAACTCAGCAATCAGTCGCCGCCGTTTACTGCAAGGTGCGGGTGCTATGTGGCTTTTAAGCGTCAGCCAGGTCGGTTTGGCTGCCGTGAGTCAGGTCGTTGCCGTACGTATCTGGCCCGCGTCCAGTTATACCCGCGTTACGGTGGAATCCAACCGTCTGCTGAAATACAAACAGTTTGCCCTGAGTAATCCTGAGCGTGTGGTTGTAGATATTGAAGGCGTTAATTTGAACTCGGTGCTGAAGGGCATTGGGACGCAGATCCGCCCAGACGATCCCTACATTAAATCCGCACGCGTCGGGCAGTTTGACCCGCAGACCGTGCGTATGGTGTTTGAACTGAAACAAAATGTGAAACCTCAACTCTTTGCATTAGCGCCAGTTGCAGGCTTCAAAGAACGTTTGGTGATGGATCTCTATCCTGCCAATGCTCAGGATGTCCAGGATCCGCTGCTGGCATTGCTTGAAGATTACAACAAAGGCGATCTGGATAAACAGGTGCCACCTGCGCAAAGCGGCCCACAGCCGGGTAAAGCGGGACGCGATCGTCCGATTGTTATTATGCTTGACCCTGGCCACGGTGGAGAAGACTCCGGTGCCGTGGGGAAATACAAGACACGTGAAAAAGATGTGGTACTGCAGATAGCCCGTCGCCTGCGAGCACTTATAGAGAAAGAAGGCAACATGAAGGTCTATATGACGCGTAATGAAGATATCTTCATTCCGTTAAAAGTGCGCGTGGCGAAAGCCCAGAAACAGCGTGCTGACCTGTTTGTTTCTATTCATGCAGATGCGTTTACCAGTCGCCAACCCAGTGGTTCGTCGGTGTTTGCACTCTCAACCAAAGGCGCGACCAGTACAGCGGCAAAATATCTGGCACAAACCCAGAACGCCTCGGATTTAATTGGTGGCGTCAGCAAAAGCGGTGATCGCTACGTCGACCACACCATGTTTGATATGGTGCAATCGCTGACTATTGCCGACAGCCTGAAGTTCGGAAAAGCGGTGCTGAATAAACTCGGTAAGATTAATAATCTGCATAAAAATCAGGTTGAACAGGCCGGGTTTGCCGTGTTGAAAGCGCCGGATATTCCGTCCATTCTCGTAGAAACTGCATTCATCAGTAACGTTGAAGAAGAACGCAAGCTCAAAACGGCGACCTTCCAGCAGGAAGTGGCAGAGTCGATTCTGGCCGGGATTAAAGCTTACTTTGCTGATGGGGCGACGCTGGCGAGAAGGGGATAACAAAAAAGCGCTGAGAAGCGCTTTTTTTTATGGGCGACAGATACAAAAAAACACCCGTTAAGGTGTTTAATGTGTTGGTTGCGGGGGCCGGATTTGAACCGACGACCTTCGGGTTATGAGCCCGACGAGCTACCAGGCTGCTCCACCCCGCGTCACCGTACTGCTTATATTTTATCAAATTTGATTGGTTGCGGGGGCCGGATTTGAACCGACGACCTTCGGGTTATGAGCCCGACGAGCTACCAGGCTGCTCCACCCCGCGTCACCGTACTGCTTGTACTTCATCAAATTTTAATTGGTTGCGGGGGCCAGATTTGAACTGACGACCTTCGGGTTATGAGCCCGACGAGCTACCAGGCTGCTCCACCCCGCGTCCGTGGATGCGCACTATACTCTGCTCGCATTTTCATGCAACCCTTTTTTCACCTTGATCACGTTTTTAGGCTGAAAATGAACAAAAACAACGCATTCTGGATTATTTTTTGCTCAAAATTTGCGTTGGGGTATGTATACGCATTTCATTAGCTTCGGGGGTTTGTTATCTTCGTCTCGCATTCAGGCAACATAAGACGAGAACAATGAAAGGACGTTGGGCAAAATATCTTCTGGCGGGAGCTGTAGTCGCGATGCTCGCCGCGTGTTCCTCAAAACCCACCGATCGTGGGCAGCAGTATAAAGACGGGAAATTTACCCAGCCTTTCTCACTGGTGAACCAACCTGATGCGGTTGGCGCGCCAATTAACGCCGGCGATTTCGCCGAGCAGGTTAATCAAATTCGCAGCGCTTCCCCGCGTTTGTACGGTAACCAGAGCAACGTCTACAACGCTATCCAGCAGTGGCTACGTGCGGGCGGTGATACGCGCAGTATGCGCCAGTTTGGTATTGATGCCTGGCAAATGGAAGGGGCGGACAATTATGGTAACGTCCAGTTTACCGGTTACTACACGCCGGTTATCCAGGCGCGGCATACGCGCCAGGGCGAGTTTCAGTATCCTATCTATCGCATGCCGCCAAAACGTGGGCGCTTACCCTCTCGTGCCGAGATCTATGCAGGCGCGCTCAGCGACAATTACATTCTGGCGTACAGCAACTCTCTGATGGATAACTTCATCATGGATGTTCAGGGCAGCGGATACATTGATTTTGGTGATGGTAGCCCGCTTAACTTCTTTAGCTATTCCGGGAAAAATGGCCACGCTTATCGCAGTATCGGTAAGGTGCTGATCGATCGCGGTGAAGTGAAGAAAGAAGATATGTCGATGCAGGCCATTCGCCATTGGGGTGAGACGCACAGTGAAGCCGAAGTGCGTGAGCTGCTGGAGCAGAACCCATCATTCGTTTTCTTTAAGCCGCAATCTTTTGCACCGGTCAAAGGGGCCAGTGCTGTACCGTTGATTGGTCGTGCATCTGTTGCGTCTGACCGCAGTATTATCCCTGCAGGTACGACGTTACTGGCGGAAGTTCCGCTACTGGACAATAACGGGAAATTCACCGGTCAGTATGAATTACGTCTGATGGTCGCGTTAGATGTCGGTGGGGCGATCAAAGGGCAGCACTTCGACATCTACCAGGGTATTGGTGCAGACGCCGGACACCGTGCAGGGTGGTATAATCACTACGGACGCGTGTGGGTGCTGAAAACAGCGGACAACGCGGGTAACGTATTTAGCGGTTAATTTCCTGATGACGGCTGCGCTTTATCAGGCCTGCTCAATAATGTAGGCCGGATAAGCGAAGCGCCATCCGGCAGTCATACTGCTCGGTATTAATGAATTTGAGGTTTTATGTCTGTAGTTATCAGTGATACCTGGCGCCAGCGTTTTGGCGGTACGGCACGTCTGTATGGCGAAAATGCGCTGCAGCTGTTTGCCCAATCGCACGTTTGTGTCGTTGGAATTGGCGGCGTGGGGTCGTGGGCGGCGGAAGCGCTGGCGCGTACCGGTATTGGCGCTATTACACTCATCGATATGGATGATGTGTGCGTCACTAATACTAACCGTCAAATCCATGCTTTGCGTGATAACGTCGGCCTGGCGAAAGCCGAGGTGATGGCCGAACGTATACGTCAGATTAACCCGGAGTGCCGGGTGACCGTGGTTGATGATTTTGTCACGCCGGATAACGTTGCCGAATATATGAGCGCAGGATTCTCGTATGTTATTGATGCAATTGATAGTGTGCGCCCAAAAGCGGCACTGATCGCATATTGCCGACGTAATAAAGTTCCGCTGGTGACCACCGGAGGCGCGGGGGGACAGATTGATCCCACGCAGATTCAGGTGGTTGATTTGGCAAAAACCATCCAGGACCCACTGGCGGCGAAGCTACGTGAGCGGCTGAAAAGTGATTTTGGGGTGGTGAAAAACAGCAAAGGCAAGTTGGGCGTGGATTGTGTGTTTTCGACGGAGGCGTTAGTTTACCCGCAGGCCGATGGGTCTGTGTGTGCAATGAAGGCCACGGCGGAAGGGCCGAAGCGGATGGATTGTGCATCCGGGTTTGGCGCTGCCACCATGGTGACGGCGACTTTTGGTTTTGTGGCCGTGTCCCACGCGCTGAAGAAGATGATGGCGAAGGCGGCGCGCCAGCCCTGATTGTGTCGGATGGCGCTGCGCTTATCCGACCTACGCTTTGTGCGGCGTTGTCGGCCAGATAAGACGCATCAACGTTGCCATCCGGCATCCTGAGCTGCCTCAACGAGCGCATTCAGCCCCTGGCTACGTGACGCGCTCAGTTGTGCGCTTAAGCCCAACTCATCAAATAACGCCATCGGCGAACGAGCCTGTAACTCCGCAGTAGTTTTACCTTCGATAGCCGTGAGTAGTACCGCCAGCAGGCCGCGCACAATTCGGCCTTCGCTATCACCGAAGAAGTGAAGTGTGCCATTCTCATGCAGACTGTATCCCAGCCAAACGCGGTTTTCACATCCGGCAATCTCTTTTGCCTGCGCCTTCAAATCATCCGAAAGGGCCGGAAGTTGCTTACCCAGTAGAATAAGTTGACGATATTTATCTTCCCACTGAGTGAGCGGGATAAAAGTATTCCGTAACGTCTCTTCCGTTACGATTGTGCCAAACGGGTGTCCGGCGAACAGAGGGCTTGTCATTAGTCCACCAATATTTCCAGTGCGCGGTCAACGGCAGTGACCAACGCATCAACATCGCTTCGGGTATTATAAGGTGCAAATGAGGCGCGCAGCGTCCCGGATACCCCCAACTCGGCCAGTAACGGTTGCGCACAGTGCTGTCCGGCGCGCAGCGCAATGCCATACTCAGCCAGCAGCGTCACCATATCGCTGTGGTGCACACCTATAAAATCAAAGGCTAACAGGCTTGAGTCCTGGCAACGGAAGGAGCGAAATCCCGGCCGTTTCGCCAGCGCATCTTCTGCCAGCGTTGCCAGACTGCGGCTCCAGTTTTCGGCTTGCACGATATCAATATCCGCGAGCCATTCAAGCGCCGCACTTAATCCAATGACGCCCGCAACGTTCGGCGTGCCTGCCTCAAGCTTCCACGGTGCCGCTTGTGTGGTGAAACCGTCAAAGCTGACTTCGCTAATCATTTTACCGCCGCCGAGCCACGGTGACATGGCTTCCAACAGTTCTGGCTTACCATATAATGCACCAATACCCGTCGGACCATATAATTTGTGACCAGAAAAAGCATAGAAATCAATATCTAACTGCTGGACGTCAGCCGGGAAATGTACAACGCCCTGAGCGCCATCCACCATCACCACCATGCCTGCTGCATGAGCAAGCGTAATCGCGCGGACTAAGTCAGGGCAGCCACCGGTGACGTTCGACATCTGACCGAGAGCCAGAATGCGACTGCGGGAGGTGATGAGGTCCGCCAGACATTCAGTGTCAGGCAGCAAATGGGCATTGAGCGGAAGCTTGATGACTTTAGCCCCCGTTTGCTCCGCCACCATCAGCCAGGGAACCAGGTTGGCATGATGCTCTGCTACGCTTACGATAATCTCGTCGCCCGGTTGTAAGCGCGGACGCGCGTAACTTTGGGCAACCATGTTGATAGCCTCCGTCGTACCGCGGGTCCAGACCACCGTCTTGTCATCGGGAGCATTGATGAGACGCGCGACTTTTTCCCGCGCGGCCTCATAGCGCGCGGTCAGACGCTGGGCTTCAGCAAACTGGCTGCGATGGACGTTCCCGCCGCTCAGACTATAAAACTGATGGGTGGCCTCAATCACTGCCTGCGGCTTCAATGCCGTCGCGGCGCTGTCGAGATAGACACCTGCATCGTTGAGTGCGGGAAATTGTGCGCGAAACTGCGTGGGGTTAAAAGCGTTCATGGTATTCCTCAGTTCAGTAAACCGATCGTGGCGCAAAAAGGGCGCAGACACAAGGGTTGCGCTAACCATCGGAATCCTCTGGATATCCCGGCGAAGTCTGTGCAGTGTCTTATGCTAAATAGTGTTAGGCGAATAATTTTGCCTGTTATGGAATTCGCTTTATCTGGCATAAATTGCTGTGAGGAGAAGAATATGAAAAAGACTGCCGCCATAATCTCTGCCTGTATGCTGACTTTTGCCCTGAGCGCCTGTTCCGGTCCGAATTACGTGATGCACACCAACGATGGCCGGACAATCGTGTCTGACGGTAAGCCAAAGACCGATAATGAGACAGGAATGATTTCGTATAAAGACGCTAACGGCAACAAACAGCAGATTAACCGTACCGATGTGAAAGAGATGGTCGAACTGGAGAAATAGCCGGTCGTCATTGGCAGACACACGGACAAAAAAAAGCACCGCAATTTGGCGGTGCTACATTAATCACTATGGACAGACAGGGTAAATGTACAGGAAGTGAAAAAGGGTAGCTTTGCTACCATGGTCTGAATCGCAGACCAATTGCAAACACAACAACACAACATCACAACCGTAAGCCAAAAGCCCACCAGAACACGCATTCCGATAAAACTTTTCGTTCCGGCTTCAGGAAGTGCCGCCACTATAGGTATTTGCTGGTAGAACCTCAACGGACAATTTATAATGGCTCAGATTAAAAAAACTAATAGGTTACAGCCTGTTAGGTAATTGTTAAATTCATTTAACATCAAAGCCTAAAAGTCATGTCAAAACGATTACCACCCTTAAATGCGTTACGTGTTTTTGATGCTGCCGCGCGCCATTTAAGCTTTACGCGCGCAGCAGAAGAACTTTTTGTGACGCAGGCCGCAGTAAGTCACCAAATCAAGTCACTTGAGGATTTTTTGGGGCTGAAGCTGTTTCGTCGGCGCAATCGATCTCTGCTGTTAACAGAAGAAGGTCAAAGCTATTTCCTCGACATCAAAGAGATTTTTTCGCAATTAACCGATGCGACGCGTAAACTTCAGGCACGCAGTGCAAAAGGCGCGCTTACCGTCAGTTTATTGCCCAGTTTTGCGATTCAATGGCTGGTGCCCAGACTCTCTAGCTTTAACTCAGCTTATCCGGGAATCGATGTCAGGATCCAGGCCGTGGACCGTCAGGAAGATAAACTGGCCGACGATGTCGATGTGGCTATTTTCTACGGACGAGGCAACTGGCCGGGCCTGCGCGTTGAAAAATTGTACGCAGAATATTTATTGCCGGTCTGCTCGCCGCTGCTACTTACCGGTGATAAGCCACTGAAGACGCCGGATGATCTGGCAAAACATACGTTATTGCACGATGCATCACGACGTGACTGGCAAGCTTATACACGCCAGCTCGGGCTGAATCATATCAACGTACAGCAGGGACCTATCTTCAGCCATAGCGCCATGGTGCTACAGGCCGCTATCCATGGACAGGGCGTTGCGTTGGCCAATAACGTTATGGCGCAGTCCGAAATTGAAGCCGGACGTCTGGTTTGTCCTTTTAATGATGTTCTGGTCAGCAAAAACGCATTTTATCTGGTTTGTCATGACAGTCAGGCAGAACTGGGTAAAATAGCCGCCTTCCGTCAGTGGATACTGGCGAAAGCGGCCACGGAACAAGAAAAATTCCGCTTTCGTTATGAACAATAATTTACGTAGGGTATTAACATGACCAGCCGTTTTATGCTGATTTTTGCCGCCATCAGTGGCTTTATCTTTGTAGCTCTGGGAGCCTTTGGGGCACATGTTCTGAGTAAAACCCTCGGTGTTGTTGAAATGGGGTGGATCCAGACTGGCCTTGAGTATCAGGCATTTCATACGCTGGCTATTTTTGGTCTGGCCGTCGCCATGCAGCGACGTATTAGCATTTGGTTTTACTGGAGTAGCGTGTTTCTGGCATTAGGGACCGTGCTGTTTAGCGGCAGTCTGTATTGCCTCGCGCTTTCTCATTTACGCCTGTGGGCGTTTGTTACCCCTGTCGGTGGTTTTAGCTTCCTTGTAGGCTGGGCACTGATGTTAGTGGGCGCTATTCGATTGAAACGTAAGGGCGTAAGCCATGAATAAGGTTGTATTGTTGTGTCGCCCGGGTTTTGAAAAAGAGTGCGCCGCAGAAATTACGGATAAAGCAGGGCGTCGCGAAATCTTTGGTTTCGCCCGCGTCAAAGAAAATGCGGGTTATGTCATCTTTGAATGCTATCAGCAGGAAGATGCGGAAAAGCTCGTTAAAGAGTTGCCGTTTAGCTCGCTGATTTTTGCTCGCCAAATGTTTGTTGTTGGCGAGCTACTGCAATATTTGCCGCCGGAAGATCGCATCACACCGATCGTCGGTATGCTGCAGGGCGTGGTGGAGAAAGGCGGCGATTTGCGTGTCGAAGTTGCCGACACGAATGAAAGCAAAGAGCTGGTGAAATTTTGCCGCAAATTTACCGTACCGCTGCGCGCCGCGCTGCGTGAAGCGGGTGTGCTGGCAAAGTATGAAACGCCAAAACGTCCGGTAGTGCACGTTTTCTTTATTGCACCTGGCTGTTGCTACACGGGCTACTCCTGGCCTGATAATAACTCGCCGTTCTATATGGGCATTCCGCGACTGAAATTCCCGGCTGATGCGCCGAGCCGTTCAACGCTGAAGCTGGAAGAGGCGCTGCATGTGTTTATTCCTGCCGATGAGTGGGATGAGCGTCTGGCCAATGGAATGTATGCCGTTGATTTAGGCGCATGTCCTGGCGGTTGGACCTACCAACTGGTTAAACGCAATATGTGGGTGTACTCGGTGGATAATGGTCCGATGGCGCAAAGCCTGATGGATACCGGGCAGGTCACCTGGTTGCGGGAAGATGGATTTAAGTATCGCCCGAATCGTAACAACATCTCGTGGATGGTCTGCGATATGGTGGAGAAACCGGCCAAAGTTGCAGCGCTGATGGCGCAATGGCTGGTGAACGGCTGGTGCCGCGAGACGATTTTTAACCTTAAGCTGCCGATGAAAAAGCGCTACGAGGAAGTGTCGCAAAACCTGGCTTATATTCAGGCACAGCTCGATGAGCATGGCGTGAATGCGCAGATTCAGGCGCGTCAGCTTTATCACGACCGTGAAGAAGTCACCGTGCACGTGCGTCGTCTGTGGGCTGCCGTCGGTGGTCGCCGCGACGAACGATAATACTTATTTGCCGGATGGCGGCGTGAACGCCTCATCCGGCCTGGATTGTTTCAATCATTTCTGTATCTGAAATAATATGCGTCACATTTGCCAGATGCCCAATCTGCGCCTCACCCGAGCGATTAAATTTACTCTTATCAATCAATAATAATGACTGCGCCGCACGCTTAAGCAGGATGGATTTAAAATCGGCGTTAATCGCATTTGAATCCCAGAGTGTACCGCCGCGGTCGATCCCCTCGCAGGAAAAGATAAACAGGTCGATATCAAGCGACTTTAGCTGCGAGATGAGCGATGGATTAACGTAGCAACCGTATTTACGCTCAAGTCGACCACCGGAACTGATCAACTGAATATTTTCACGTTTTCCCAATTCGAGGCAAATCGGTTGGCTATTCGTAAATACGTGAATGTTAATGTCTGGCAACAGACGAGCCAGGTACCAGCAAGTAGAACTGGCATCCAGCGCGATCACCATGCCTTCCTCTATCCACGTTAACGCGTCTCTGGCGATATCTGCTTTGTGAGAATAATGGCTTTTCAGTCTGATATGAAACGGCTCGCCGCAGTCCTGGTTTACCCGATGTATCACTTTGGCGCGCCCGTGATTACGCAGTACCTTACCCTGTGCCTGCAGTTGTGTAAGATCGCGACGGATAGTTTCTTTACTGACATTAAGCTGTGAGGATAAAGTTTCAGTCGTCAGACTTTTATGGTTGCTCAACAGATCCAGGATCGCTTGCAGGCGTGCTGCTTTCATGTTTTCTCCCCCCATCATGCGATGAATGCCCGTACCTGCCGGGCATTCAGGTAAGAGATTATGGCGTTACCCCTTTTTTTAACAGGATATTTCCGTACTTTGCCCGCTCCCCTGTAATAACGATTGCGAATACTTTTTGTGCGCGTTCATAAAATGCATAACGGTCAATGCGCGTGATGTCCGGGCAAGGTGTTTGTAATGACAATGCCTGCCGATATCGCGCTTCTACGTCGGGGTCGAGGGAGTCTCCTTCGACGGCGGCCATCATCACCAGTGGTGGGGCGTAACTGTCCAGTTCAAACAGCGGAATAATTGCCCGCAACAGGTCGCTGACCTGCAGGCCATCGGCCCGGATAACCTGCGGGCCCATACTGTGGGCCGGAAAGTGGGCGTCGGAAAAGATAATCTCATCACCGTGACCCATTTCAGCCAGTACCTTTAACAGGTCAGGGGAAATTAAGGGGGAAATCGTTTTGAGCATGTCACTCGACTCCTGTGAATACGGGTTCTGTTTGTGGGTAGAAGTAACGATATTGATAGTCCACCTGCGCACGAGCCTGCTCCGGAGAGGCAAATTCGCCGATACCGGACCAGGCAAACATCGCAGCACCGGCAACCGTCGTTTCGGCATCATCCAGCACTTTGATGGGAATACCCAGAACGTTCGCTTTTATCTGATTCCATAGTGCATTACGACTTCCTCCACCAACCAGAAGTAGCTCTGTCGCGTTGAAATGACCGATGGTTTCTAGTGTGTGTAGATTGTGCTGCAACTGGGCCGTCAATCCTTCCAGCGCAGCGCGGTAAAAGTGTCCGCGGGTACTGTTGAGTGTGACGCCCTGCCAGCCTGCACGTGGACTGGCAAGCAGGTCGCAGTGCATGGTTATACCTTCAGCGCCCGCCGGGACGGCCTGCGCTTCATCAATGAGCGTTTGCCAGGGGGTGTCGGGTGTCCACAGCAACTTACGTACCCACTCAAGCACGCCGGATGCCAGCCACTGCATACCGGGGTTATAGAGTCCCGACCGACTGTCCAGTTCACAGGTAGAACCCACATAGTCGCTGAGTAAGGCCGTATTCACCTGTGCGCTGCGTACCATCAGTATTTCCCATGTACCGGAAGAGAGCACGGGTTCATCTGGCTGTGCGCCTGCGCCAAAGAGCGCAAACTGCGTGTCGTGCCCGGCAGAGATAACCGGAATCCCCGCTGTGAGCCCAAGTTGCTTTGCCGCGTCATTTTTCAACGTTCCGATCTGCTCTCCCGCTTCAACTAAACGTGGAAACAGTCGGCGTGGTATCCCGGTAGCCTGCAAAATATCAGCACTGAAATCGCGCTGATGAATATCCAGCATCTGGCTGGTACCGGCCATGGTGATATCTGTGGTGAACTCACCGGTGAGGCGATGGTTGAGCAGTGATGAAATAAATAGCCAGGCGTGTGCCTGTTCCAGCAATTGTGGGTGATTCTCTTTAAGCCATACCAGCTTGTACAGCGTGTTGAAACTGAACGCGCCAACGCCTGATATATCCTGTAATTTCTGAGGTGATATCCGTTGGCTGATAGAAGCCATGACGGCGGCGGTACGTGGACATTTCCAACTGATAACCGGATAAAGCAGTTTGCCATACGCATCAACCAGCGCGCCATCAACGCCAAATGTGGTGACCGTTATCCCTCGAATGTTACAGGCGGTCAGTTCCGCGGTGAGTTGTTGGCAGCAATCGGCAAAGCGCTGCACAATGGCGTCGAGGGACCACTGATGCCAACCAGCGTTCTCGACGGCGGTATCACTGGCGTTCGGGGTTGAGGCGCGGGCGATAATTTTTCCCTGGCGGTCAACGGCGATTGCCCGCACGTTGGTCGCGCCACAGTCGAGGACCAAAATAACGTCATTCTTCATAATCTTCCCCGAGAAGTTGCCGGATGGCGGCATAAATGCTTTATCCGGCCTACAGGCTGCTCACCCGTAGGCCTGATAAGACGCGTCAGCGTCGCCGTCCGGCAATCGCAGATGCTTAACGCTTATACAGCGGGCCGTAGTTTTGGCAGGCGCGATAATCCTGGCCTTCGCTGTCCATGCCGTGGGCTGCCCATGCGGAAGGGCGATAGATCTTCTCTTCTTCCACGTTGTGCATACACACTGGGATACGCAGCATGGCGGCGAGCGTAATAAAGTCCGCACCAACGTGACCAATCGTCAGTACTCCGTGGTTGGCACCCCAGTTAGCCATGACGGAATAGACATCGCTGAACGGACCTTTGCCGGTTAAGCGCGGCGCAAACCAGGTTGTTGGCCAGGTAGAGTTGGTACGAGCATCAAGCTGAGCATGCACCTCCTTCGGTAATTCCACACTCCAGCCTTCTGCAATTTGTAGCACCGGGCCCAGGCCTTTGATGATATTGATGCGGGTCATGGTGAACGGTACGCCACCTTCGGTAAGAAAACGGGAAGAGTAGCCGCCGCCTCGGAAATACTCGTGGATCGCCGGACACCATTCGGTCGCTGCCAGGCAATCATCAGCTTCCTGCTGTGAGATCTCCCAATGTGGTTTCATGGTGGGCTGGCCTTCGCTGTCACGCTGTTTGCAGGAACCATCCAGTGCCGCAGAGCCGGAGTTAATCAGGTGAATAATGCCGTGCTCAGCAAGACCGGTCAGCGGTTTACCTGTGACGCGTTCTACTGCTTCCGGTGACCAGTAGGTCCGTACATCAGCAAAGACCTGCGCTGTGCCGGTGAGCTGGTGGCCAAACAACATTGCGACACCGTTCAGGCTGTCGTTCTCGGTGGCGACGACATACGGTTCGCGCACGCCATTCCAGTCAAATGAGCTATTCAGCAACGCTTCGGCGGTGTCACCGTTTGGATATTGATCCGTCCAGTGGCGCTGGCCCTGGAAGCCGGCGGCAATCGCGTTGTACCCCATCGACTCTTCAACCCGGCCTTTCTCTGCCAGTTTCTGGTTACCCTGCATCATGTCGCGGATGCACATTGCCATCAGCAGGCTCTCTTTCAGCACTGCACGGCTCTGTTCTTCATTTCGCTTATACTGTTGTGCGTTCTGATCCTCGCCATAACGGAAATGTTTATCCGCCCACGCCAGGGCAATTTCCAGTTCCGCTTCGTCATAGATTTTCTGGTCAATACGACGACGTAATTCGGTCATATCAACAGGTTGAACCTTCATTCCCAGCCAGGATTCAAAGAAGTTATGGTCGACAATAGAGCCTGCAATTCCCATTGAAACGCCGCCGACGGACAGATAGCTTTTGCCTTTCATGCTGGCAACGGCTAAACCTGCCCGGGTGAAACGCAGCAGTTTTTCTTCAACATCGGCAGGGATAGTGGTATCACCTGCATCCTGCACGTCATGACCGTAAATAGAGAAGGCGGGAAGCCCTTTTTGATTATGTGCAGCCAGGGCTGCAGCCAGATACACGGCACCCGGACGCTCCGTCCCGTTGAAACCCCAGATGGCTTTCGGGCGCATGGGGTCCATATCGATAGTTTCGCTGCCGTAGCACCAACATGGCGTGACGGTAATTGTCACGCCGACGTTCAGGCTACTGAATTTTTCTTCACAGGCGGCAGATTCAGCCAATCCGGCAATACAGGTGTCTGCGATAACGCACTCGATCTGTGCCCCGCAGGCATGACGAAGTTTCTCGGAAATCAGTGCTGCAGTGGCTTTTGCCATGTTCATGGTTTGTTCTTCGAGCGACTCGCGTACACCCATACGACGCCCATCAATCACCGGACGAATACCGATTTTCGGTAAACTATTTTTTTTCATTCGAGGTTCCTCATCTCACTTTATGCCGTGCTGCAAAAGCGGATGTTGGACACCACTGTCGCAGTTGGCTGAATTACCCATTTTTGCTAACTCGAGTTAGCTTAGGTATTAGAGAGTTTTTTGCACAACTTTTTTGTTATGGAACTGTGAGAAACCTCACGAGAAGTGGTTAAAATTCGATCTGCGTCAAATAAACAAATACAGACTTTTTCATTAAATTCTTTTTAAATTAATAAGATAAAATAAATTGTCTGTTCAGTGTCACAGTTTTAGACCAAATGATTTGGCTATTTTTGGCAGCTAAAATAGCTTTAAAAGGCAATCGCTAACTCGAGTTAGCATCGTTGATAAAACGCATATGATCTTGTAGGCACATTCGCATTAACGGTGACGATGGCTTCCTGGCAACGCTGTTTTTCGCCTGATTCACTGATTACAGTTTCTGTATATTGAGGAAAGCAGCAATGTCTGAAACATTTTTACAGATGAGTCATATTACGAAACGCTTTCCCGGCGTATTAGCGTTGAGTAATGTGGATTTTACTTTACGCAAAGGTGAGGTTCATGCGCTGTTGGGGGAGAATGGCGCGGGAAAGTCTACCCTGATGAAAATTTTATCCGGTGTATATCAACCTGATGAAGGTGATATTATTTTTGAGGGCCAACCCGTTTCGTTTGCAAACCCATTGAGTGCACAAAACGTAGGTATCACCATTATTCATCAGGAGTTTAACCTTTTTCCTGAACTGACGGTCGAAGACAATATATTTATTGGCAGGGAGTTTTGCAAAAATAACCGCTGGCGTCTGGATGAGAAACAACAGCGACAGGCTGCTATCGATATTTTGCAAAAATTAAACCTGAATATCTCCCCAGACACGCTGGTTGCCGATCTTACTGTTGCTCAGCAACAAATGGTTGAGATTGCGAAAGCGATATCGGTGAATGCCAAGATTCTTATTATGGATGAACCAACGGCGGCGTTGACTGAAACTGAAATTGACAGTTTATTCCGGGTTACACGCTTACTTAAAGAACAGGGAACGGGCATCGTTTATATCTCGCACCGACTGGAAGAGTTGGCGCTGATCGCCGATCGCGCTACCGTCATGCGGGATGGGCAGTTTATTGCCACAGTGGATTATGACTCGGTCAAAATCAGCGACCTGATTGCCATGATGGTTGGGCGCGACCTTGGCAATATTTATCCCCGCCGGGAGCCGCAACCCCAGCGTAAACCGGTGCTGGAAGTTAGTGGTCTGACGCGCAAAGGCGTACTGAACAATATCGATTTTACCTTGCATCAGGGGGAAATCTTAGGTTTTGCCGGGCTGATGGGGGCCGGGCGTACTGAGCTTGCACGGGCGATCTTTGGTGCCGATCCCATCGACAGTGGAACCATCAAGCTGAACGGTAAAGAGACGGTAATCAAGGATATTCCTGATGCCATCCAGCAGGGCATTAGCTACTTAACCGAGGACAGAAAAAAAGAGGGCCTGGCATTAGGATTGTCCGTTGAACGCAATATTATGCTAGGAAATTACCCCGAGTATTCTAACCGATATGGCAACGTGGATAGCAAACGCTGTCAGCAAACCAGCGAAGAGCAGGTGAAAGCACTGCGTATTAAGACGCCGCATCTAGAACAGGCTGCGTTGAATTTAAGCGGCGGTAATCAGCAAAAAATTATTATTGCCAGATGGGTATGCAAGGACACCGACATTCTCATCTTTGATGAACCCACGCGCGGTATTGATGTGGGGGCCAAGCTTGAAATTTATGAATTAATGAATCGACTGGTGGCAAAAGGGAAATCAATTATCATGATTTCCTCTGAATTACCGGAAGTGCTGGGTATGTGCGATCGCATTTTAGTTATGCGTAATGGGCGTATTACCGGAGAGTTAGCTTCTGATGACGCCACACAAGAAAAAATCATGCAATATGCGACGTTAGAGGACTAATTTATGACTATCTCTGTAACCTCTTCAGACAGCAATAATAAGAAAATAAAAATTAACAAAGAACTTTTAATGCGCCTGGCTCCGCTTTTGAGTCTGATTATTCTGGTGATATTTTTTAGTTTTGGATCACCTTTCTTCTTTAACACCGAAAACATTATGACAATTGCCCTGCAAACCTCAGTGATTGGCATCATGGCAATTGGTGTTACTTTCGTCATTATCACCTCAGGAATTGACCTTTCTCTCGGTTCGGTAGTGGCCTTTTCTGGCGTCGCAGTAGGCATTTGCGCCACCCTGGGTTTGCCTTTGCCAATATGCATTCTGGCTGGCGTATTCGCTGGTGGATTATGCGGCTATATCAATGGCTTGCTGGTCACAAAAATGACTATTCCGCCCTTTATTGCCACCCTGGGTCTGATGATGTCTGTCCGGGGGATCAATATGGTAATGACTGACGGCCGGGCAATTTACTTTGCTGATTATCCCACCTTCAAGATGCTGGCGCAGGGACGCTTGTTCGATGTGCTGCCTTATCCCGTTTTTTACCTCGTGGTCGTCGCACTGATCGCCGCATATATCCTCAAGAAAACGGTGATTGGTCGTTATGTCTATGCCGTGGGGAGTAATGAGGTTGCTGCACATCTTTCCGGGATTAAAGTCCAGCGCGTGAAAATTTTTGTCTACGCATTTTGTGGTCTGCTGACCGGGATTGCTGGGGTCATTCTGGCTTCTCGTCTTAACTCGGGCCAGCCGACCGTCGGTGTGGGCTATGAACTGGAAGCCATTGCTGCGGTGGTCATTGGCGGCACGAGCCTGATGGGGGGGATTGGCACTATTGGCGGCACCATTATCGGCGCATTCATTATGAGCGTGTTGAAAAACGGTCTGAACCTGATGGGTGTCTCGCAGTTCTGGCAAATGGTGGCCATGGGCGTAGTCGTTATCGCCGCGGTTTATCTCGACACGTTACGCAAAAAAATTCGTTGATTTACGCACCCGGAAGTCTCGGGACAACATAACCCTGACGTTTAGGGTGACTCACTCAGAACGGAGTAAAACAATGAGAACCAGGAATTTTGTCTATGCGTTATCCCTGCTGGCCTGCATGACATCCAGCGCACTGGCTAAAGATATGAACCTTCCTGTGGTCAGTAAAGGTTTCCAGCATGAATTCTGGCAGACCGTAAAAATGGGTACCGAAGCAGCAGCGAAAGAGTTGGGCGATAAGACCAGCTATGTTGGGCCTGCTGATGAAACTCAGATTGCTGAGCAGATTCAGTTGGTTGAAAACGCAATGGCGCAAAAGCCTAATGGATTGCTGTTGGCAGCATTAGACGCCAATGCGCTTGCACCATTAGTGGAAACAGCGAATTCACGCGGCATAAAGGTTGTGACGTTTGACTCAGGCGTAAATTCTGACATTCCTGTCAGCTTTGTGGCAACGAATAACCGTAAAGCAGGGGCTGAAGCGGCAGATGCTCTCGCTGCACAGGTGGGTAGCAAAGGGAAAGTCGGCATTATTGCGCACGTGGCTGGAACCTCTTCCGCAATTGAACGTTCGGAAGGTTTTGTGGCCAGAATGAAGGAAAAATATCCGGATATCAAAGTGCTGCCGGTTCAGTACAGCGATGGCGATCCGCAAAAAGCGATGGATAAAACCATCGATATGATCCAGGCAAACCCCGATATTGCCGGGATCTACGGCACCAATGAAGGCTCAACGCTGGGTGTGGCGAACGCCATTGATAGCCAAAACCTGAAAGGTAAAGTGAAGGTGATTGGTTTTGATAGCACTGAAGCAATCATTGCCTTCCTGAAATCTGGTGTAATCCAGGGCTTTGTTGTACAGGACGCGTACCAGATTGGCTATCAGGGTATTAAGACGCTGAATGCGGCCGTGTCAGGTCAGTCAGTACCGAAAGAAATTGATATTCCGGTGAAATTTGTGAATGCGCAGAACATTGATACACCGGAAATCGACAAGCTGTTGCACCCATTCGGTAAAAAATAAGACCGCGGGGGCGGTGCATTCGCCCCATTATTAGCCAGCGTCAGGGAGCTACTATGAGCAGTGGATATTTCCTCGGAGTGGATGTCGGTTCTGCCAGTGTCAGGGCGGGTGTTTTTGATGCCAGTGGCAAACGGCTGGCTTTTGCGACATTCCCTATCTCGCAGTTTCGACCTGGCCCTGAGCGGGTAGAGCAGTCATCTGCCGAAATCTGGCAGCAGGTTTGCCATGCCGTGAAGGAGGCAGTGTCGTCAGCCGGGGTTTGCGTTGAGGAGATCCGCTCGTTGGGGTTTGATGCCACCTGTTCGTTAGTGGCTCTGGATGAACAGGGGCAGGGTCTGGCGGTTTCACCTGGTGAACCGTCAGATCACAACATCATCATGTGGATGGATCATCGTGCGGTGCAGGAGACACAGCGGATCAACGCTACGCGGGACCCCGCGTTGCGCTATGTCGGGGGTGAAGTCAGTGTCGAAATGGAACTGCCCAAAGTGCTGTGGCTAAAAAACCATTTCCCTGCGACCTGGCAGCGAGCACACCGCTTCTACGATCTGGCGGATTTTTTGGTCTGGCAAGCCACCGCTTGTGATGTTGCAGGTCTGTGTACTTTAACCTGTAAATGGAACTATCTGGCACATGAACAACGCTTTAGCCACTCCCTGCTGGATGCGGTTGAATTAACGGATTTGTTGAGCAAAATTCCGTCGCGGATCCTGCCCCCTGGCGCGGCCGTTGGGACGCTCAGCCCCGATGCGGCACAAGCGCTGGGACTGACGACTGCGGTGGTAGTCGCCAGTGGCATGATCGATGCGCATGCGGGGGGCGTGGCGCTTGCTGGTGTCGAGCCTGCGGGAACATTGGCGTTGATCAGCGGAACATCAAATTGCCATATGTTGTGCAGCGAGCAGGAAATTCATACACCGGGAGTATGGGGGCCGTACTGGTCCGCCATGCTGCCGGGTTACTGGCTGACGGAAGGGGGACAAAGCGCTGCCGGGGCGCTGGTTGACTGGACGCTTCAGGAGTCAGGTGCCAGCGCTGAGTTGTATCACAAGGCTGAGGCACGAGGTTGTCATCCGATAGTGTTAGTTAATGAATGGGTGGCTGCATTGGAAGCACAGGAGTCAGAGCCTGGTCGTTATCTGCATGTACTGGCCGATCATCACGGTAACCGTTCCCCGCGTGCGCGACCTGATGCCCGGGGCAGCGTTTGCGGTTTGACGCTTGAACGAGGCGAGATGCAGGTTGCTCGTCTGTATCTGGCGACATTACAGGCGATTGCCTGCGGCACCCGACACATTATGGAAGTGATGCGCGAAAACGGTCATACCATTTCTCGACTGACGCTGTGTGGTGGTGCAACACATAATCCACTGTGGTTGCGAGAGTATGCAGACGCCACCGGATGCGATATTCACCTTTTGCAGGAAGAAGATGCCGTGACGTTAGGTGCGGCTATTACTGGTGCGGTAGCCTGCGGAGGGTGGGCAGATGTTCCCTCCGCCTGCCGGGCGATGGTTCGCCCAGGCGGGGTGATTAAAGCGAATCCGGCACGACAGGACTTCTATGACCGTAAATTCCAGGTATATCTGATGATGTGGGATCAACAGCAAGCGCTTAACCAGGTTATGCAGTAAGACAAAAGTTTAAAATACTTTTATGATTGTGAATTGACGTTTTTGGATGTGAACTGGGACATATAAATGGCTAAAACAGTAGAACAGATAGCCAGCGATCTGAATTTATCGGTGACGACCGTGCGACTGGTGCTGAACGGGAAGGCTGAGCAATATCGTATCAGTGTCAAAACCCAAACGCGTATTAATGAATACGTTGAACGGTATGGTTATGTCATAAACCATTCAGCCCGCAGCCTGAAACTGAATAAAACAGATACGTTGGGGCTGATTGTGCCCAATATATCTAACGTCTTTTTTGCCACACTTGCCGAAAAACTTGAACAACGTTGCCGTCGCTCTGGATATCAATTAACGATTAGTTGTACCTACGATGATGTTGATTATGAAAACAAATTAACGAAAGCGTTAATAGCTCGTAATGTTGATGGCCTTTTTATTGTTCCCTCAACATTAGAGAATCAGCAACACCATTTGCGTCAGGTCAGAAAACCGATGGTGCTACTCGACAGGGATTTTAAGTATACCGATAACGCACTGGTTGAAAGTCATAACATTTTAGGCGGTGAAAAGCTGACGCAAAGTTTGTTTGATGCAGGCAAATCCCCGATCTGGTTTTTAGTCGGGGATACCGGATTGCCCAGTATTGGTGATCGTTTAAAAGGTTATCTTAACGCATTGAACAATAATGGAATTTCTCACCGTGACTGGGTGCGTGAAGGTCCGGATAATACGCCGGATGGTGGCTACCGGTTGATGGAGAAACTGATCAACGAACAGGGCTGTCCGCAGGCGTTTATTGCCTCATCATTACCTGTGCTGGAAGGTGCCGTCATTGCTCTTCGCAATCGTTTTGGCGTGATTCCACCGGATATTAATATCGGGACATTTGATGAACATCCGATGCTGGGATTCCTCGCGAATAATGTCTGGTCAATGCAGCAGGATGAAAATGTCTGGGCGGAAAAAGCCTTCACTATGATGATGAGTGCTATTGATGACCAGCCAATTAAAGAAACCGTAAAAGTTGAGATGAAACTAATTAAGCGTGTAAGACAACAATAATTCGTCGCACTAACTAAATCGGCCAACTGAATCTGAATAAATATGTTCAGTGGCTGCTCATATCTGAAACCTGACCCGTCTTACTCTGCGGCAGCATTTTTTCGCAATAAAGACGAGGGGCAACTGTACCCGGAGAATCATTATGGAAAGAATGCGTTTATCACGTGAAATCATCGAAACCTGCCTGGAAATGACCCGTCTTGGGTTGAACCAGGGAACCGCCGGAAATGTGAGTGCGCGATATGAAAATGGAATGCTGATCACACCCAGCGGTATCCCTTACGAAAGACTCACTGAAAACATGATCGTGTTCGTAGATAACGACGGCAAATATGATAAAGGACAATTACCTTCCAGTGAATGGCGTTTTCACCTGGCAGCTTATCAGACGCGTCCGGATGCCAATGCGGTCGTTCATAACCATGCGATTCATTGCACCGCCGTGTCAATTTTGAACCGTCCTATTCCGGCAATCCATTACATGATTGCCGCGGCTGGGGGGAACTCTATCCCGTGTGCGCCGTATGCGACGTTTGGTACACGAGAGCTGTCAGAGCATGTGAGCGTCGCGTTGAAAAGCCGTAAGGCAACGCTGTTGCAGCACCATGGGTTGATTGCCTGTGAAGCGAATCTGGAAAAAGCACTATGGCTGGCGCATGAAGTGGAAGTTTTGGCCCGCCTGTATCTGAGCACCCTGGCGATTGTCGACCCGGTGCCGGTGCTGGATGACGAAGAGATCGCCATTGTGCTGGAGAAATTCAAATCTTACGGATTACGAATTGAAGAGTAATTTCGCATAGCGAAAAGGAGAAATACGATGGCGAACAGAATGATTCTGAATGAAACGGCATGGTTTGGCCGGGGAGCTGTTGGGGCATTAACGGATGAGGTCATCCGTCGGGGTTATCGCAAGGCTTTGATTGTCACCGATGCAAACCTGGTACAGTGCGGCGTTGTCGATAAGGTGACATCCCGTATGGATGCCGCCGGTTTGCCGTGGGAAATCTATTCCGGCGTGATCCCGAATCCTACAATTGCAGTGGTGAAGGAGGGATTAGGAGTCTTTCAGCAAAGTGGCGCTGATTATCTGATAGCGATAGGCGGCGGCTCCCCGCAGGATACCTGTAAAGCGATTGGCATTATCCACAATAACCCTGAGTTTGCCGATGTACGCAGCCTTGAAGGGTTATCGCCAACACGTGCTGCGAGCGTACCGGTGATGGCAATCCCTACGACGGCAGGGACGGCGGCGGAAGTGACCATTAACTACGTGATCACGGATGAAGAAAATCGGCGTAAATTTGTCTGTGTCGATCCGCATGACATCCCGCAGGTGGCGTTTATTGATGCCGATATGATGGACGGTATGCCTGCCGCGTTAAAAGCGGCGACCGGGGTCGATGCGTTGACCCATGCTATCGAAGGTTATATTACGCGGGCGGCGTGGGCACTTACTGACGCGTTGCACATCAAAGCCATTGAGATTATTGCCGGGGCGTTGCGTGGTTCTGTTAATGGTGACAGCCAGTCCGGTGAGGCAATGGCGCTGGGTCAGTACGTTGCCGGGATGGGATTTTCAAACGTCGGTCTGGGACTCGTGCATGGCATGGCACATCCGCTGGGGGCCTTTTATAACACTCCGCACGGGGTCGCCAATGCCATTTTGTTACCGCACGTGATGCACTATAACGCCGAATACACCGGAGAGAAATTCCGCGATATCGCCCGGGTGATGGGGGTGAAAGTGGAAGGTTTGACGCTGGAAGAGGCGCGTAAGGCAGCGGTAGATGCTGTGTTTGCGCTTAACCGCGATGTGGGGATCCCGCCGCACTTACGTGATGTTGGGGTACGTAAGGAAGATATTCCTGCGCTGGCGCAGGCGGCATTTGACGATGTTTGCACTGGCGGTAACCCGCGTGAAGCAAGCATTGCCGATATCGTCGAGCTTTACCATACTGCCTGGTAATCACCAGGCGTTTATCCGGCCTACAGTGTGATTGATTTGTAGGCCGGATAAGGTGTTTACACCGCCATCCGGCAACAGAGCTATCGCCAAAGAACTACCGTGCCAGCCGTAGCTGCTGGAGGTTTCCGTCAATATGTAAGTCCGTTTGCAGGCGCGCGATATCACGGCACAGAAACGCCATCTCTTTATGTATTTCGAGTTTCTTACGCCACTTTTCCGGCACGTCTTCCAGATGTGCGTAAATCCCTTCCAGATGCTGAAATTGCACGAGTAGCTGCGTTGCGCTCTTGGGACCAATACCTGCAACGCCCGGCACTTTTGAGCTGCTGATCCCGGCCAGTCCCCAGTAGTCCGGCAACTGCTGAGGCATTACGCCGAATTCTTTCTCAATGAATGGCGCGTCCAGCCAGCGCTTCTGGAAATAGTCGCGAATGCGTAATGTTGGGGAGAGCAACTGGCAATAACCTTTGTCTGTCGAAACGATGGTGGCCTGATGTCCCGCCTGGGTGACTTTCACCGCCAGCGTTGCGGCTAAATCATCGGCTTCATTCCCGCTCGAGACCCAACAACAGACGCCGCGCTGTTCAAATGCGGCGCGTAGGGCGGGCATTTCGTGATGCAATTCGTCGGGCATCGGTGGACGACCTGCTTTGTAGTCAGGCAGCCGTTGGTGACGCCAACCGCTGTTACGTGCCTCATCATCGAATACCGCCACGGCGTGCGTGGGTTGGCTGTGCACAATCAACTGATCGAGTGCGTGCTGGCATGTCTCCACACAGGGCGACCCCTGGACGGCGTGAATGCGACGAATGAGATTGAGTGCATCGACAATGAGCAGATGGACGGCCACGGTGTTCTCCCTAACAAATTAGTCTGTAGGGTAACATTCACGACGAGTGGAGACGAGCATTGTGAAATAGTGCTATCCGTAGGCCTGATAAGCGCAGCGCCATCAGGCAATAAAAGCCGGATGCGGCGAGCGCCTTATCCGGCCTACAGATACGAAAATGTGCTGAGAATTAATCGCAGGTAACGATCTTCATCGCCAGACCGCCACGCGAGGTTTCGCGGTATTTGGCGTTCATATCTTTACCCGTCTCGTACATGGTCTCGATAACTTTATCGAGGCATACACGAGGCTCGCTGGTACGGCGCAGTGCCATACGAGCAGCGTTCACCGCTTTCACCGAGGCAATGGCGTTACGCTCAATGCACGGAACCTGAACTTGTCCGGCAACCGGGTCGCAGGTCAGACCCAGGTTGTGTTCCATACCGATTTCTGCGGCGATACATACCTGCGTCGGGCTACCGCCCAGCAGTTCTGCCAGGCCCGCTGCCGCCATAGAACACGCTACACCGACTTCACCCTGACAGCCGACTTCAGCACCCGAAATTGAGGCATTCATCTTGTACAGGGAACCGATAGCGCTCGCGACCAGCATATAGCGTGCCAGTGAGTTAGCGTTCACTTCGCGGATAAACTTGTCATAGTACGCCAACACCGCAGGAACAATCCCGCATGCGCCGTTCGTCGGGGCGGTAACTACACGTCCACCGGCAGCGTTCTCTTCGTTCACGGCCAGCGCAAACATGTTGATCCAATCTACAACTGCCATCGGGTCAGTCGTGGTTTTGTCACTGCTAACCAGCATACGACGCAGTGCTGCCGCACGACGCGGAACGCGCAGTTTGCCCGGCAGAACACCTTCGGTGGTGATACCGCGTTCAATTCCACTACGCATCACTTCCCAGACGTTTGCAAAGTGCTGTTCCAGCTCTTCTTTGCTGTGCAGAGCTAGCTCGTTCTGCATCATCAGGCCGGAAAGTGACAGGCCGGTTTCCTGACAGTGTCGTTGCAAATCGGCTGCGGATTTATACGGATACGGCACGCTTACCGGATTGTTATTCGGCAAACCAAAGTGTTCTTCATCAACGATAAATCCACCGCCGATGGAATAGTACGTCTGGCTGTAAATGGCTTTTTCGCCCGCCAGCGCGGTAATGCGCATCCCGTTTTCGTGCAGGGACAGATTGTCCGTATGGAAATTCATGCACTTATCAACCGGGAATTCGACCTCATGTTGACCGTCTGCCAGCAACAAGCGTCCATGGGTATTCACATCCTGGATAAAGGACGGGATAGCATCAATGTCTACGGTATCCGGCAGATTACCCGCCAGGCCCATAATAATCGCGATGTCGGTATGGTGACCTTTCCCGGTCAGGGACAGAGAGCCATAGACATCAACCACTACGCGGGTTACGTCAGTGAGAATTCCGCGTGCAATCAGGTCATCCGTGAATTGTTTGCCTGCTTTCATCGGGCCAACAGTATGGGAGCTGGAAGGGCCAATGCCGATTTTGAAAATATCGAATACGCTAATCATGAGGCGTCCATTGTGTATCGAGGTGCGCCGCCCCGAAGAGCGGCGCAGGGGAATTAACTGAACAGAGAGTAGAAAATAGCGGAGATAGCGATCAGGCCCATAATCACAACGAACACGTTGCTGATATGGCCGCTGTATTTACGCATTGCCGGTACTTTCTGAATCGCATACATCGGCATCAGGAACAGAATCATCGCGATGATCGGGCCACCCAGGGTCTCAATCATGCCGAGGATGCTCGGGTTCAGCGTCGCCACAATCCAGGTGGTTACCAGCATGAACAGTGCAGTGATTTTGTTCAGTTTATTGATTTCGATGGACTTGCCTTTGCCACGCAGAGACTTAATTACCATACCGTTGAAACCTTCACGCGCACCCAGGTAGTGGCCGAGGAAGGACTTGGTGATAGCAATAATCGCGATGATCGGTGCCATCCAGGCAATAATCGGTGCGTTAAAGTGGTTCGCCAGGTAAGACAGGATAGAGATGTTCTGCTCTTTAGCTGCAGCCAGATCCGCCGGAGTCAGGCTGAATACGCAGCTGAAGACGAAGAACATAACGGTCAGTACCATCATGATGTGAGCGAATGCCAGAATCTTGGAGCATTTCTTCTCTGCTTCATCACCGTACTCTTCACGCTTCGCCACGGCGAAGGAGGAGATGATCGGGGAGTGGTTGAAGGAGAACACCATTACCGGAATTGCCAGCCACAGGGTCAGCAGCAGGCCGTTGCCGGTGGTTGCCGCAGAGTCAAAAGACAAGGTTTCCAGAATCGCACCGCTCCACTGAGGGATCAGGTACAGTGCCAGCAGCATCAGTGCCGCAACAAACGGGAATACCAGGATGCTCATCGCCTTCACGATCATCTGCTCACCGAAGCGCACGATGGTCATCATGCCGACAATCAGAATCAGAGAGAGGATTGCACGCGGCGGCGGCGTAATCGCCAACTGGTGAGTCAGGAAGCTTTCAACGGTGTTGGTGATTGCAACGCTGTAAACCAGCAGAATGGGGTAGATAGCGAAGAAGTAGAGCAGAGTAATCAGTTTACCTGCGCCAACGCCAAAGTGTTCTTCTACAACTTCAGTGATGTCTTCACCCGGATTTTTACCGGACAACACGAAGCGGGTCAGACCACGGTGAGCAAAGAAGGTCATTGGGAAGGCAAGAATGGCCATGATGATCAGCGGGATCATACCGCCAACGCCTGCGTTAATTGGCAGGAATAATACACCCGCGCCAATCGCCGTGCCGTAAAGGCCCAGCATCCACATGGTGTCTGTCTTGCGCCATGCGCTGCGGGTCTGGCCCGTAACGATAGTGCTGGTTTGAGTGTTTTCCATCTGTTTCTCCTGGAGGAAGCTTAAAAAGTCGGGTTTGGGTTCAATCCAATGAAAAAATACCCGACTGTAAAACGAAATTCGTTTAGCGATTTTTATATAATTTTTCGCCGTAATAATTTTCGGGCGGAAAGATACATTTAAGTAATGAATGTATCAGTGATCGCGATCTCAAATGCAATAATCCACCTTTTATGTGGATAAATTTGGACCATTAATCTGTTAAAAAATAGTCAAAGCGAATTTACGGGCGTGAAGGCTAACATTAACGACATATGGCATGAAAGGCAGGGCGCGAAGATACGAGGGTTGCGCTATAAAAACTGTTATTTTTAGTGAATTCTGACGACTAATTATAATTTGCGGTGATAAATCACGGTTTCCTTTGGAAGGTAATCGTTTGCGTTTCGGGGCTTGTCAGACGAAGGATAATTGATGTTTATGTTATTGCGTGAGCTATGTGACTGGTATCACTAAAAAAGCCGGTTGGCTGATGCGCCAAATCCGGCTTTGATATGGACAAAACTGTCACCGAGGTAGCATCAGCTACCCGGTGTTGAAGGTTATGCGCAGATTTCGTAGCAAGGGATATACGCAGTGCCCGGCAACTTCATACGATGTTGTGCAACAAAGCCCTGCAGGAGATCGTCCATGCGGCGCATCATCTCAGGGTCGCCGTGGATTTTGTACGGGCCAAACTCTTCAATGGCGCGAATGCCGACTTCTTTCACGTTCCCCGCGACAATACCGGAGAATGCGCGACGCAGGTCTGCAGCCAGCACTTCAACAGGCTGGTCTGGATACAGTTTCAGATTCGCCATGTTTTCGTGGGACGGTTCGAACGGCATCTGCAAATCAGGCGCGATACGAATTGACCAGTTAAAGCTGTAGGCATCACCGGTGTCCCTGCGGTTCTCTTTCACCAGCGGCATCGCTTTTTTCATTAGACGAGCGACTTCCGCTGCATCGTCAATGATAATTCGATAGTGACGGCGCGCCTCTTCTCCCAGCGTGTGCACAATAAACTCATCCAGTACGCGGAAGTAATCTGCGCTCTCTTTTGGCCCGGTCAGGATCAATGGCAGAACCTGATCTTTGTTCGCCGGATTCATCAGGATACCCAGTAGGTACAGCAGCTCTTCAGCCGTTCCTACGCCGCCGGGGAAGATGATAATGCCGTGAGCGATACGGACGAACGCTTCCAGACGTTTTTCAATGTCCGGCATGATGATGAGTTCGTTAACCAGCGGGTTTGGTGGTTCCGCAGCGATAATTGACGGCTCGGTCATACCGATAAAGCGGCTGTCTTTGTAGCGCTGCTGAGCGTGGCCGACCGCGGCACCTTTCATTGGTGCTTCCATCGCGCCCGGACCACACCCGGTGCAGATGTTCAGTTCACGCAGGCCTAACTGAGTGCCCACGCGGCGCGCATACAAGTACTCGTTCTCGTTGATTGAGTGACCGCCCCAGCAGACGACCATGTTCGGCGCTTCACCGACGTGAAGTGCCCGGGCATTACGCAGAATGGAGAACACCAGGTTGGTGATGTGAACCGAGCTTTCGAGATCCAGATGCTGAAAACGACCCGCGTTATGGATCTGGCCATTGACGAAAAGAATGTCGCGCAGGACGGCAAACAGGTTGGCCTGCAGCGCGCGAATGATGCGCCCATCGACAAACGCGTCTTCAGGTGGGTTGATCAGTTCCAGCTTCACACCGCGTTCACGGCGCAGCACGTTAATGTCGAAACTTTCGAAACGAGACAGCAGCTCTTTGCTGTTGTCGGTCAAACTGCCGGAGTTCAGAACGGCAAGCGAACAGTTACGAAACAGTTGATACAGGTCGCTGCTGGCCGTGCGTTTAAGCATATCGACTTCCAGCTGCGACAACATGTCCATTGAGCCAAGCGGGCTAATATGTGTAATCAAGTAAACTCCTTACGGGACGAGAGATATCATCCTCTACTGATTACAATAGCCCTGGCTTATGACCTTTCACAACCTTGCGCGCGGAATCCGACACGCAAAATTGAGAAAAAAGATTACTGACGCACCAGTCTTCCTGTTGCGGGGGTGAAATCTGTGTTGGTGCGCCATGGGTTGATATCGAGGCCGCCGCGTCGCGTGTAGCGTGCATATACGCTCAGTTTCTCCGGCTGACAGAAACGCAGAAGGTCATTGAAAATGCGTTCCACACACTGCTCGTGAAATTCATTGTGGTGGCGGAAGGAGACCAGATAGCGCAGCAACTTTTCCCTGTCGATTTTGCGTCCACGATACTGAATTTGTATGGAACCCCAGTCAGGCTGATGGGTGATCAGACAGTTGGATTTCAGCAGATGGCTGACCAGCGTCTCTTCTACTGCCTTGTCGCCGCTCACGGCGTTTTCCAGATAGTCGGTGCTGAACTGGTAGTTATCAATGACGATATCCTGATTGTCGATACAGGTGCCATTGAAGTGGGCTATCGGCTGCCCTTCTTGTTCGTCAAGACGATAGAGCGCCACGCTGACATCACCCTGCGCGCAGGCTCGCAGATCGTGTTCCAGCGTCTGACGGACGTGTTCCCATGAGTCAAAACGCGTCTGATTAAAACTGTTCAGATACAGCTTAAAACTTTTTGATTCAATCAGATTAACGCTGGTGTAATCCAGCTCTACATGGCCGACCGCAACCTGCGGTAAGCCGTTGGCATTCAGCCATGACAGTTCATACAGCGTCCAGATATCCGCGCCGTGAAAAGGCAGATTATCGGCTTTTAGATCCAGCGGGTCGCGGTTCAGGCTGCGCGGAACACCCTGCAGTAGGCTGGCGTCGTAAATATCTCGGTAATCCGTTGATTTTCCGAGAGTCAGGCCGTCAAGCGCCCGATGATTTTCATAAGAAGACATGTTTCACCGTCATAAACCAGATACACTATGCGACAAGTGTATCCTGGCTTTTGTGAAGAGAGAAATCAGTGGACGAATTGACCGCACAGGCGTTGACAGCCTTTACGACGCGTTATTGCGATGCATGGCATGAAAAAAACAGCAGCTGGCCGCTGAGTGAAGAGCTGTATGGCGTACCGTCTCCGTGCATCATCTCCTCCACGAACGATGCGGTGTACTGGCAACCGCAGCCTTTTGTGGGCGAGCCGAATGTAAACGCGGTTGAACGCGCCTTTGATATTGTGGTACAACCCGCTGTTCATGCGTTTTATACCACCCAGTTTGCCGGGGACATGCACGCACAATTTGCAGACGAAAAACTTACTCTTCTGCAAACCTGGTCTGAAGATGACTTCAGACGCGTACAGGAAAACCTGATCGGCCACCTGGTTACGCAAAAACGCCTTAAGCTCTCTCCTACGCTTTTTATTGCCACACTGGACAATGAACTTGATGTTATTTCAGTGTGCAACTTGTCTGGGGAAGTCTGCAAGGAAACGCTGGGAACCCGTAAACGAACGGTTCTGGCGGCCTCACTTGCGGAATTTCTTACTCAACTTAAGCCTGTTCTGTAATCCAGTTTGCCCTAGGGCGTGTGAGAGATCTCTTACAAACCCTGTAGGAGATTGCCAGGTGATCAGTAAAGACTTCATCAGCCGATATAATATTAAATATTTATAATTCAATCGGTTAATGTTTTATTGTCAACTTTCATACGAAAATAATCATTAGGGTATGTCTGTAAGTGTCTTGTAAGACAATGCGAAACAGGCGATTCTATCTCCGTCGACAAGGAGTCGCACAACGAAGTGAACATCAGGATGATGACACTTCGGCAGGACACACCAGGACGGTGCTGCAAGGACAGGTTTCAGGATGAAGCAAAGAGGAAAACGCGGGACGCGTTAAAGGACACCTCCAGGATGGAGAACGAGAGCCGGTCAGGATGTTCGGCGGGTCAGGATGGCCAGGGACACTTCAGGATGAAGTTTTCACATCGGGGGCGGTGTGAGCAGGATGCAAATGTTCAGGATGAACGAGGTCGCAAGACCACAGGAAAAGTTGTCACGGATGAGCAGGGAGCACCAAAAGTAGCTGGAATGCTGCGAAACGAACCGGGAGCACTGTTTTTACAGTGCTCCCTTTTTTTTATTTCCCTTCTACTAGTGCTATTCTTCGCGCCAGATTTTTCATCATTGAGGTTAATTTCATGACGACTCATGACCGTGTGCGCGAGCAGTTGCATGCGCTTGAAGCACTGCTGCGTGAACATAATCACTGGCGGATGGATGAGCCAGAAGCGCATCTGTTTTCCAGCACGCAGCCTTTTTGTATGGATACCATGGAGCCAGTTGAATGGCTGCAGTGGGTGTTGATTCCCCGCATGCATGCGCTACTTGATAATGCGCAGCCACTTCCGGAAGCGTTCGCTATTGCGCCATATTATGAAATGGCGCTGGCAGCCGATCATCCGCAGCGCGATGTGATCCTGATTGCATTGCAGGATCTGGATGCGCTATTTACCCGTGATGACGCCTGATGCTGGAAATTCTCTATCAAGATCAATGGCTGGTTGCAGTCAACAAACCTTCGGGCTGGCTGGTTCATCGTAGCTGGCTCGACCGCGATGAGAAAGTGGTGGTAATGCAAACCGTGCGTGACCAGATTGGCCAGCACGTTTTTACCGCCCACCGACTCGACAGACCAACATCCGGTGTGCTGTTGATGGGGCTGTCCAGCGAGGCCGGACGACGGCTGGCACAGCAGTTTGAGCAGCATCAAATCCAAAAACGCTACCATGCCATTGTGCGCGGCTGGCTGATGGACGACGCCGTGCTGGATTATCCGTTGGTGGAAGAGCTGGACAAGATTGCCGATAAATTTGCCCGTGACGACAAAGGCCCACAGCCTGCAGTAACCCACTATCGCGGGCTGGCTACGGTAGAAATGCCCGTGGCAACCGGTCGCTATCCAACCACCCGTTACGGGCTGGTGGAGCTGGATCCTAAAACTGGCCGTAAACATCAGCTCAGACGTCACCTGGCACATTTGCGTCATCCGATTATTGGCGATAGTAAGCACGGTGATTTGCGACAAAACCGCAGCGCCGCAGAGCATTTTGGCTGCCAGCGCCTGATGCTGCATGCCAGCCAGCTTGAACTTACGCACCCCTTCACCGGTGAACCACTGGTTATTCGTGCCGGGTTGGATAACGTCTGGATGCAAGCGCTATCACAGTTTGGCTGGTGTGGGCTTCTCCCTGAGAATGAAAGGGTTGAGTTCAGCGGGTTGTCAGGTCAGGATGAGCAGACAGATTCTTAAGTCCTTGGAGATAAAGGTTATGGCGGAAATTGGTATTTTTGTCGGCACAATGTATGGAAACGCGCTGCTGGTTGCCGAAGAGGCCGAAGCTATCCTCGCAAATCAGGGGCATAAAGCCACGGTTTATGAAGATCCGGAACTGGCTGACTGGGAAAAATACAAAGACAAGTACATCCTGGTCGTAACGTCGACGACGGGACAAGGTGATCTGCCGGACAGCATCGTGCCGCTGTTTCAGGGAATTAAAGACCAACTGGGTTACCAGCCTGACGTTCACTACGGCATTATTGCGCTCGGTGACAGTTCATATGCCAATTTCTGCGGCGGCGGTAAGCAGTTTGATGCGCTTTTGCAAGAACAGAGCGCCCAGCGTGTGGGTGAGATGTTGCTGATTGATGCCGGTGAACATCCGGAACCGGAAAGCGAATCTAATCCCTGGGTAGAAAACTGGGGAACCTTGCTTAAATAACCTCTCGCCCGCACGGGCATGCAACCCCCATTTGAACCGTAGGCCGGGTCAGGCGAAGCCGCCACCCGGCAATAAAACCCCAATTACGTGAACTAACTTCCACTGCTTTGGGCTTATGCCCCAAACAACTTCTCACTGCCTCTCTAATGTTGTGTTCCTGCACGGTGAGGGAAAGAGGCACTCCTTCATATACTTTTCCCGTCAGTTCCCGGAAAGGCAGCGAGTCAGAATAAAACGGCCCCGAGCTGTACCAAAACTGCCACACACTAACCTCTCATTCTGATCACCCTACAGGTGCTGTACAGAATGAACTGGCGAAAGCCAAGATTCAGGAGTGCAACAATGAGTTCATTAAGTCAGGCGGCGAGCAGCGCGGAAAAACGCACTAACGCTCGCTACTGGATAGTGGTGATGTTGTTTATCGTCACATCCTTCAACTACGGCGATCGCGCCACTTTATCCATTGCCGGTTCAGAAATGGCCAAAGACATTGGTCTGGATGCGGTCGGGATGGGGTATGTATTTTCTGCTTTTTCATGGGCCTATGTTATCGGCCAGATCCCCGGCGGCTGGTTGCTTGACCGCTTTGGTTCAAAGCGCGTTTATTTCTGGTCCATCTTTATCTGGTCCATGTTTACCTTGCTGCAAGGCTTCGTCGATATCTTTAGCGGCTTCGGAATCATCGTCGCACTGTTTACCTTGCGTTTCCTCGTGGGCTTAGCTGAGTCACCCTCGTTCCCTGGCAACAGTCGTATTGTTGCGGCCTGGTTCCCGGCGCAGGAGAGGGGGACCGCGGTGGCAATTTTTAACTCCGCGCAATACTTCGCCACTGTTATCTTCGCGCCAATCATGGGTTGGCTGACCCACGAAGTGGGCTGGTCACACGTATTCTTCTTTATGGGTGGACTCGGGATCATCATCAGCTTTGTCTGGCTGAAAGTGATTCACGAACCCAACCAGCATCCGGGTGTAAACCAAAAAGAGCTGGACTACATTGCCGAAGGTGGCGCACTGATCAACATGGATCAGGCAGCAGCTAAAGCTAAAGTTCCGTTCAGCGTGAAATGGGGACAAATCAAGCAGTTGTTGGGTTCCCGCATGATGATCGGTATCTACATCGGCCAGTACTGTATTAACGCGCTGACCTACTTCTTTATCACCTGGTTCCCGGTCTATCTGGTACAGGCGCGCGGTATGTCGATTCTGAAAGCGGGATTTGTGGCGTCGGTCCCGGCTATTTGCGGATTCGCAGGTGGCGTGCTCGGCGGCATTATTTCCGACTGGCTGATGCGTCGCACCGGTTCGCTGAATATCGCCCGTAAAACGCCAATCGTGTTGGGTATGTTGCTGTCAATGGTGATGGTGTTCTGTAACTACGTCAACGTTGAATGGATGATTATCGGCTTTATGGCGCTGGCCTTCTTCGGTAAAGGTATTGGTGCACTGGGCTGGGCGGTAATGGCGGACACGGCTCCTAAAGAGATTAGCGGCCTGAGCGGCGGTCTGTTCAACATGTTCGGTAATATCTCCGGCATCGTGACACCGATTGCTATCGGCTACATTGTGGGCACGACGGGGTCGTTTAATGGTGCCTTGATTTACGTTGGAGTGCATGCGCTGATTGCCGTGGTGAGCTATCTGGTGCTGGTCGGCGATATTAAACGTATCGAACTGAAACCTGTCGCAGGACAATGATGATGACAACACAATCGAGTCCCGTTATTACCGACATGAAAGTCATTCCGGTGGCTGGTCATGACAGTATGCTGCTCAATATTGGTGGCGCGCATAATGCCTGGTTTACCCGCAATATCGTGGTCCTTACTGATAACGCCGGACACACCGGTGTGGGTGAAGCGCCGGGCGGAGAAGTGATCTATCAAACGCTGGTGGACGCTATTCCGCAGGTGTTAGGCCAGGAAGTGGCCCGCCTGAATAAGGTGGTCCAGCAGGTGCATAAAGGCAATCAGGCTGCTGACTTTGATACCTTCGGCAATGGCGCCTGGACATTTGAGCTGCGCGTCAATGCGGTGGCGGCGCTGGAAGCCGCGCTGCTGGATCTGCTGGGCAAAGCGCTGAATGTACCGGTCTGCGAGCTGTTAGGTCCGGGTAAGCAGCGTGATGCAGTGACCGTGCTCGGTTATCTGTTCTATGTAGGCGATCGCACCAAAACCGATCTGCCGTATCTGGAAAGTACGCCGGGTAAACATGAGTGGTATCACTTACGTCACCAGCAAGCGATGACCAGCGATGCGGTGGTGCGTCTGGCGCAGGCGTCACAGGATCGTTATGGCTTTAAAGATTTCAAACTGAAGGGCGGTGTGTTGCCGGGTGAGCAAGAAATTGAAACCGCCCGTGCGCTGAAAGCATGCTTCCCGGAGGCACGTATTACGGTAGACCCTAACGGTGCCTGGCTACTGGATGAAGCGATCGCCTTGTGCAAAGGGCTAAATGATGTTCTGACCTACGCCGAAGATCCGTGCGGCGCTGAACAGGGATTTTCCGGGCGTGAAGTGATGACTGAGTTCCGCCGCGCGACCGGTTTGCCGGTGGCGACCAACATGATTGCTACCAACTGGCGCGAAATGGGCCACGCGGTAATGCTGAATGCTGTCGATATTCCGCTGGCCGATCCGCACTTCTGGACGCTTTCTGGTGCAGTGCGCGTGGCACAGTTGTGCGATGACTGGGGCCTGACCTGGGGATGCCATTCCAATAACCACTTTGATATTTCGCTGGCAATGTTTACTCACGTCGGTGCGGCAGCGCCGGGCAATCCGACAGCCATCGACACACACTGGATTTGGCAGGAGGGCGATTGCCGTCTGACGAAGAATCCGCTGGAAATAAAGAACGGAAAAATTGCGGTTCCAGATGCACCCGGTCTGGGTGTGGAACTGGACTGGGATCAGGTGCAGAAAGCGCATGAAGCCTATAAGGCATTGCCCGGCGGTGCGCGTAATGACGCAGTACCGATGCAGTATCTGATCCCCGGATGGACTTTTGACCGTAAACGTCCCGTTTTCGGCCGTCACTGATTTTGAATAAGGACACGATAATGAGCGCACAATTTTCTACCCCAGTAGTGACCGCTATGCAGGTGATCCCGGTTGCGGGCCACGACAGCATGCTGATGAACCTGAGCGGCGCACATGCCCCGTTCTTCACGCGTAATATTGTGATTATCAAAGATAATTCCGGTCATACCGGAGTGGGCGAAATTCCCGGCGGCGAGAAAATTCGTCAGACTCTGGAAGATGCGATTCCGCTGGTGGTGGGCAAAACGTTAGGTGAATACAAAAACGTACTGAATACGGTACGCAATACCTTTGCCGATCGGGATGCCGGTGGGCGTGGTTTGCAGACCTTCGATTTACGTACCACTATTCATGTGGTTACCGGGATCGAAGCGGCAATGTTGGATCTGTTAGGCCAGCACCTGGGGGTGAATGTCGCGTCTCTGTTGGGTGATGGTCAGCAGCGTAGCGAAGTGGAAATGTTGGGGTATCTGTTCTTCGTCGGCAACCGTAAAGCGACGCCGCTGCCGTATCAGAGTCAGCCGGATGAGAAGTGCGACTGGTATCGCCTGCGTCATGAAGAGGCCATGACCCCGGATGCGGTAGTGCGCCTGGCTGAAGCAGCGTATGAGAAATATGGTTTTAACGACTTTAAACTGAAAGGTGGCGTGCTGGCAGGGGAAGAGGAAGCGGAATCTATCGTCGCGTTGGCGAAGCGTTTCCCACAGGCCCGCGTAACGCTCGATCCCAACGGCGCCTGGTCGTTGAATGAAGCGATCAAGATCGGTAAGTATCTGAAAGGATCGCTGGCTTATGCTGAAGATCCATGCGGCGCGGAGCAGGGGTTCTCTGGGCGTGAAGTGATGGCGGAATTCCGCCGCGCTACGGGCCTGCCGACGGCGACCAATATGATCGCTACCGACTGGCGTCAGATGGGGCACACGCTGTCGTTGCAGTCTGTGGATATTCCGCTGGCTGACCCGCATTTCTGGACTATGCAGGGGTCTGTTCGCGTGGCGCAGATGTGTCATGAGTTTGGCCTTACCTGGGGCTCACACTCTAACAACCACTTTGATATTTCGCTGGCGATGTTCACTCATGTCGCGGCAGCGGCACCGGGTAAAATTACGGCCATTGATACCCACTGGATCTGGCAGGAAGGTAACCAACGCCTGACCAAAGAGCCGTTCGACATTAAAGGCGGCATGGTACAGGTGCCAGCGAAGCCGGGTCTGGGTGTAGAACTGGATATGGATCAGGTGATGAAAGCACACGAGCTGTACCAGCAGCACGGCCTGGGGGCGCGTGATGACGCGATGGGAATGCAGTACCTGATCCCGAACTGGACCTTTGATAATAAACGCCCATGCATGGTGCGCTAAGCGTTATGCCGGTTCTGACAGGAACCGGCACATCTCCAGGTGTATGATTAACAGAATCAACATGCGTAAGGACGGCTTATGAAAATAGTAATTGCACCGGATTCTTATAAAGAGAGTTTGAGTGCGCTTGAGGTGGCAACTGCCATTGAGCAGGGTTTTCGTGAGATCTGGCCTGATGCGGATTACGTAAAGATACCGGTCGCTGATGGTGGTGAAGGAACGGTTGAGGCGATGGTTGCCGCTACGGCGGGCCACCTTGTGCATGTTGATGTTACGGGTCCCCTGGGAAGTAAGGTACGGGCATTTTATGGGTTATCGGGAGATGAGCGCTCAGCGTTTATCGAGATGGCGGCTGCCAGTGGATTAGAGCGGGTTCCGACAGGGTTGCGCGACCCGCTGAAAACCACCTCATGGGGGACCGGAGAGTTGATTCGCCATGCGCTGAATGCGGGTGTAGAACATATCATCATTGGGATTGGCGGTAGCGCGACTAATGATGGTGGTGCCGGTATGGTGCAGGCTCTGGGCGCCAAATTGCTGGATGCGCAGAATAACCAGATTGCACAAGGCGGGATCGGCCTGGAATCGCTCACCAGGATAGATATTTCAGCGTTAGATAAGCGCCTTGCTACCTGTCGTATTGAAGTGGCCTGCGATGTCACGAATCCGCTGACCGGTAAAGAGGGCGCTTCTGCAGTATTTGGTCCGCAAAAAGGGGCAACGCCAGAGATGATTACCCGTCTGGATAATGCGCTGACGCACTATGCGCAACTGATTGCCCGCGATCTGGACGTTAACGTGCTGGAACTGGCGGGCGGTGGCGCGGCTGGCGGCATGGGGGCTGCACTGTATGCGTTTTGCGGCGCGCAGCTACGCCGTGGTATCGAGATCGTGACGGATGCGTTACACCTTGATGACTGCGTTGCGGATGCAGATTTAGTTGTGACCGGGGAAGGGCGTATTGACAGTCAGACGATCCATGGCAAAGTCCCGGTTGGCGTAGCGAACGTTGCAAAGCGATATAATAAGCCTGTCATTGGTATTGCAGGCAGCCTGACGCCAGATGTTGGTGTGGTACATGAGCATGGAATTGATGCCGTTTTTAGCGTGATTTATACCATTTGCACGCTGGATGAGGCGCTGGATAATGCGAGTGAAAATGTGCGGATGACAGCACGAAACGTGGCCGCAACGCTTAAAGCAGGGCAGCAATTACGCTGAGTTGTTGGCCGGAAAAGGCGCTGACGCCGCCTCCGGCGATGTGCCCGATGCGCGGCGCTTATCGGATCTGTGGTAAACAGCAAAACCTGTAGGCCGGAAAAGGCGGTTACGCCGCCTCCGGCGATGTGCCCGATGTGCGGCGCTTATCGGGCCTACGGTAAACAGCAAAACCTGTAGGCCGGAAAAGGCGGTTACGCCGCCTCCGGCGATGTGCCCGATGGCGCGACGCTTATCGGGCCTGTGGTATACAGCAAAACCTGTAGGCCGGAAAAGACGCTGATGCCGCCTCCGGCGATGTGCCCGATGTGCGGCGCTTATCGGGCCTACGGTAAACAGCAAAACCTGTAGGCCGGAAAAGGCGGTTACGCCGCCTCCAGCGATGTGCCCGATGGCGCGACGCTTATCGGGCCTGTGGTAAACAGCAAAACCTGTAGGCCGGAAAAGGCGGTTACGCCGCCTCCAGCGATGTGCCCGATGGCGCGACGCTTATCGGGCCTGTGGTATACAGCGAAACCTGTAGGCCGGATAAGGCGTTTACGCCGCATCCGGCGATGTGCCTGATGCGCGACGCTTATAGGAACTGTGGTAAACAGCAAAACCTGTAGGCTGGAAAAGGCGTTTACGCCGCCTCCGGCGAATATCACCCCAATATCCGTTTTGCTTCCCGCGCGACGTTGTCCATCTCATCAAGAAGCTCTAAAAACTCTGGTTCAAGCTCTTCTTCTTTGGTCCCGCTACGTAACTGCTGTTCAATAAGCTGGCACAGGTTTTTCATGCGGGGAACCCCGCTGTAACCGCAGCTGCCGTGTAGTTTATGAATCAAATCCACCAACCCTTCAGGGTTTTCACCCACCAGTTGCTCTTCAATTCTGTTACGGACTTCAGGCAAGAAATCGATCAGCATTTGCAGCATATCCCGCGCCAGATCGTTTTTACCGGCAGCCTGTCTCAACGCCAGTTGCCAGTCGAGGGTCGTATTCGGGTTGACCACGGGTTCAGGGGGTTCCGCTACGATAGTCCGGGCTGATGTGCCGGCACCGGGCTTATAGCGCAACAGTAAACTGTGCAATTTATCTTCTTCAATCGGCTTAGCCAGGTAGTCATTCATTCCGGCGCTGAGTAACTTCTCTTTTTGTCCTGCCATGGCATGTGCCGTTACCGCAATAACCGGTGTCTGCTGCTGGTGTGGAAGCTGATGGATCAGTTCGCAGGCACGAATACCGTCCATGTCCGGCATCTGGATATCCATCAGGATCAGATCAAATTGCATTTGTTTGGCTCTGTCCACCGCCTGATGCCCGCTGTCGCACAGCTCGACGTGCTGCACTTTATCTTCAAGTAATGCGCCGATAAGCTTCAGGTTCGCCGGGTTGTCGTCCACCGCCATCACGGTCATCGCAATCTTGCTTTCATCTAACACCTGGAGCTCTGACCCTTGGTTCAGGTGGCAATACTCGGTTAATGCAGGTAGCAATCGGGTTGAGGTGAGCGGTTTTAGCAGACATGCCGCCGCGCCGCCTTGCTTTAATTTTTCAGCGTTAATCTGCGCATGGCAAGGCAGCGCCAGCAACAGGAAATCGGTCATCGCGGCTGCGCTTGCCAGCCGTTCATGCTGCATGGTGAGCGGCTCGCGTAATGTGACGGGTACACCAAGTAGCAGGATATCGTAGTGTTCTGCCGGTAATGCAGAGAATGAAGGGCTGTAAATCACCTCCAGTGGCGTTTCACTCAAGATATCCAACGTACATTGCGCGGCGGTAGCATTTGGTTCAACGTAAGCCAGTCGTTTACCTGCCAGACAGCGGGTGGTTGAGCGATCGCTCAGAACATTAGGATTGAGATCAAGACTGATATGGAACCAGAAGGTGGAACCGCGATTTGGTTGGCTATGGAACGAGATATCCCCGCCCATTTCATTGACCAGTTTTTGCGTGATCACAAGGCCAAGTCCGGTACCACCGTGACGGCGCGAAATGCTGGCATCAGCCTGACGGAATGCCTGGAACAGACGTGACTGATCGCGTTCTGGAATGCCAATGCCGGTATCGCGGATTTGAACTTCAATCTGGACTTTGGTGTTACTGAGCGCGCGTTTTTCAACCAGAATGTCGATATTGCCACTCTCGGTAAATTTGATGGCATTGCCGACCAGGTTGGTAATGACCTGTTGCAAGCGCAGCGGATCGCCAATCACATTGTCCGGAACGTCATTTTTAATATTCAGTGTTAGCTCCAGCCCTTTGTCATGGGAGGAGTGTGCTAACAGCGTTACGACGTCATCCAGTGTACTGCGCAGCGGGAAAGGTATGCTTTCCAGAATCAGTTTACCCGCTTCCAGTTTAGAGAAGTCGAGCACATCATTGATGATAGCGAGCAGGTTGTTGGCAGAGCGTTCAATCGTATTCAGGTGATCGCGCTGAGTGGTATTTAACTCGGTTTTTAGTGTCAGACGTGTAAAGCCAATGACACCGTTTAGCGGTGTACGTAGCTCGTGAGACATGTTCGCCAGGAACTCTGATTTAATACGTGCAGCTTCCTGAGCGCGTTTCTTTGCCAGGTCCAGCTCAACGTTTTGGATCTCCATCTGCTCCAGCGTTTCGCGCAGATCTGACGTCGCCTGATCGATATTGTGCTGCATCTCTTCATGGTAGGCGGCGAGAGACATCGCCATCGAGTTGATGCCATTCTTCAGCATATCCAGCTCGCCCAACATGAAACCTTCCACGCGGCTATCGAGCTGACCTCTACGTATTCGGTCTACGGTATTCACCATGTTGCGAATTGGGCCGGTCACGTCACGCATCAGACGCCAGCCGAAAATTAACGCAATACCAATACAAAACAGCATCATGACGCTGGAGATAAAGATCTCTTTGTACTGCTGCAATCGCACGGACTTGAGGTCCAACTCAAGCGCCACATACCCCAGCATATTTTTGGTGTTCTTCGCATCGCTAACGGCAGATTCATCCGGTGAATAGCTTTCCGATATAATAGGGGTACGCAGGATCATGATATCCCCGTGCCGGGTTACGCTCAGCTTTCGTGGAAACGGCGATCCGGTAGCCAATTGCATCTCTGACGGATCAAGATGAAAGTTGGAGGTGACGAACAGTCGGTTATTTTCGTCATAGACGGAAATTGCCCGCACAATATCGGAATGGCGACGATGCAACACGCTGATAAGCTGGCCGATGGATTCCCGGTTCTGCAAGTTCATGCCGTATTCGCTGGATACCGCGAGTGGCTCAATGATGCTGGCACCAGCATCTTCCAGTTGACGCTGCAAGTCGTTATAGCGATGCACAACAAAAAAGATACTGAGCAGCAAACCTATCAGGACGGTCGGGGCCAGGATCAGAATCATCATGCGTGCGCGCAGGCTGTAGTTGGTCATGGAGTTCCGTTATGGGACAATTAGGGTCACACTGTTAAATAGAGAAATATCTCGTCGATGGCGCAATTCTACTCTGCAAAACGACGCGTGACGACGCGTCAGATCATAACCGTTACCGTCAATGACCTTGATTCTTTTGGTCAGGGCGTTGCTCGTCATAACGGGAAAGCCCTGTTTATACCGGAATTGCTGCCCCAGGAAAGCGCAGAAGTGGTGATTACTGAAGATAAAAAACAGTTTGCTCGTGCGCAAGTCAAACGTCGTTTAAACGACAGTTCGGAACGCGAAGTGCCACGTTGCCCACATTTTGGGGTCTGTGGTGGCTGTCAACAGCAGCACGCCAGCATCCCTTTGCAGCAGCGTAGCAAAAGTGCGGCGTTGTCGCGTTTAATGAAATGTGAGGTGACGGACGTTATCGCCGATACCCCGTGGGGTTATCGGCGCCGCGCGCGTTTAAGTCTGAACTATCGCTCAAAAGAGCAGCAATTGCAGATGGGGTTTCGCAAGTCCGGCTCCAGCGACATTATCGATGTGAAGCAATGCCCTATTTTGGTGCCCCAACTTGAGGCGCTGCTGCCTGAAATTCGGGCATGCCTGCAGAGTCTGCAGGGGCTGCGTCACTTGGGGCATGTCGAATTGGTGCAGGCTGGAAGTGGAACCCTGATGATTTTGCGCCACACTGCGCCACTGAATACCGCAGATAAAGAAAAACTGGAATGCTTTTCGCATTCTCAGGGACTGTCTTTGTTTCTGGCTCCGCAAAGCGAGATACTGGAATCAAATTCAGAAGAATCGCCCTGGTATGATTCAAATGGACTACGTTTAACCTTCAGCCCGCGTGATTTTATCCAGGTCAATGAAGGGGTAAACCAAAAAATGGTTTCCTGTGCGCTGGAATGGCTGGATGTGCAGCCAGAGGACCGTGTGCTCGATTTGTTCTGTGGTATGGGGAATTTTACGTTACCGTTGGCCGTACGAGCCGCGAGCGTTGTGGGGGTTGAAGGCGTCCCTGCGCTGGTGGAAAAAGGCCGGGAAAATGCGCGGAATAACGGACTACACAATGTGACATTCTTTCATGAAAACCTTGAAGAAGATGTCACCAAACAACCATGGGCAAAAAACGGATTTGACAAAGTATTGCTCGATCCTGCGCGTGCGGGGGCTGCCGGCGTGATGCAACATATTATAAAATTAAACCCTGGCCGCGTTGTTTATGTATCCTGTAATCCTGCTACGCTGGCTCGTGACAGCGAAGCGTTACTCAATGCAGGATATACCGTTCAGCGACTGGCGATGCTCGATATGTTCCCGCACACTGGACATCTGGAATCGATGGTCCTGTTTGAGCGTTTGTAATGAATTTTATACCCATTGGATTTCGGGTTGTAACGCAGCGTGAAAGACAATGGGTACGGCTTGTCGACTTCGACAGGCCAGGCCCCTTAAGGAGAGGACGATGGTTGCGGTAAGAAGTGCACATATAAATAAAGCTGGTGAGTTTGATCCTAAGAAATGGATCGCGAGTCTGGGGATCTCCAGCCAGCAGTCGTGTGAACGCTTAGCCGAAACCTGGGCGTATTGCCTGCAGCAGACACAGGGGCATCCGGATGCGGATCTGCTGCTGTGGCGTGGCGTCGAAATGGTGGAAATACTCTCCATGCTGAGTATGGATATCGACACGCTGCGAGCGGCGATGCTGTTCCCTCTGGCGGATGCCAATGTGGTGAGTGAAGACATCCTGCGCGAGAGCGTAGGCTCGTCAATCGTTAATCTTATCCATGGTGTGCGTGATATGGCGGCAATACGCCAGCTAAAAGCCACGCATACCGACTCCGTCTCTTCCGAGCAGGTTGATAACGTTCGTCGCATGCTGCTGGCAATGGTCGACGACTTCCGCTGTGTGGTCATCAAGCTGGCGGAACGTATCGCCCATCTGCGAGAAGTGAAAGACGCGCCGGAAGATGAACGCGTGCTGGCGGCAAAAGAGTGCACCAATATCTATGCCCCGCTGGCTAACCGATTAGGCATCGGGCAATTAAAATGGGAGCTGGAAGATTACTGCTTCCGCTACCTGCACCCAGCCGAATACAAACGCATTGCTAAACTGCTGCATGAACGTCGTATCGACAGAGAACACTATATCGACGAGTTTGTTGGGCATCTGCGTTCAGAGATGAAAACCGAAGGTGTAAAAGCCGAGGTGTACGGGCGTCCGAAGCATATTTACAGCATCTGGCGCAAAATGCAGAAGAAGCAGTTGGCTTTTGACGAACTGTTCGATGTGCGCGCAGTGCGTATCGTGGCTGAGCGTTTACAGGATTGCTATGCCGCGCTGGGGATCGTGCACACTCACTATCGCCATCTGCCTGATGAGTTCGATGACTACGTTGCCAATCCGAAGCCTAATGGTTACCAGTCAATCCATACGGTTGTGCTGGGGCCAGGCGGTAAAACCATTGAAATCCAGATCCGTACCAAACAGATGCACGAAGATGCCGAACTGGGCGTTGCCGCGCACTGGAAGTACAAAGAAGGTACCGCTTCAGGCGCTGCGCGTTCGGGTCATGAAGATCGCATCGCGTGGCTGCGTAAACTGATAGCCTGGCAGGAAGAGATGGCTGATTCCGGTGAAATGCTGGATGAAGTGCGTAGCCAGGTCTTTGACGACAGAGTTTACGTCTTTACGCCAAAAGGCGATGTCGTTGACTTGCCGGCGGGTTCAACACCGCTCGATTTTGCTTATCACATCCACAGTGATGTGGGGCATCGTTGCATTGGCGCGAAAATTGGCGGTCGCATCGTACCGTTTACCTATCAGCTGCAGATGGGCGATCAAATTGAAATTATCACCCAGAAACAGCCAAACCCAAGCCGTGACTGGCTAAACCCTAACCTGGGCTACGTGACGACCAGCAGGGGGCGCTCTAAGATCCATGCCTGGTTCCGTAAACAGGACCGGGACAAGAATATCCTGGCTGGTCGTCAGATCCTCGATGATGAACTGGCGCACCTGGGTATTAGCCTGAAAGAGGCTGAAAAACACCTGCTTCCGCGTTACAGCTTTAATGAGCTGGAAGAGCTGCTGGCGGCGATCGGCGGCGGTGACATCCGCCTCAACCAGATGGTCAACTTCCTGCAAGCGCAGTTTAATAAACCAAGCGCTGCTGAACAGGATGCCGCTGCACTGAAACAACTTCAGCAGAAAACGCAGGCCCCGCAGACTCGCCGAAAAGACGATGGCCGTGTGGTGGTCGAAGGGGTTGGAAACCTGATGCACCATATCGCGCGCTGCTGCCAGCCTATCCCTGGCGATGAGATTGTCGGGTTTATCACCCAGGGACGTGGTATTTCCGTGCACCGGGCTGATTGTGAACAACTGACAGAACTGCGCTCACATGCCCCAGAACGTATCGTTGATGCGGTTTGGGGTGAAAGCTACTCGGCAGGGTACTCGCTGGTTGTCCGTGTGCAGGCAAATGATCGGAGCGGCTTATTACGTGATATCACGACGATTCTTGCTAACGAGAAAGTAAACGTGCTGGGGGTTGCCAGCCGTAGTGATACCAAACAACAGTTGGCTACTATTGATATGACCATTGAAATCTACAACCTGCAGGTGCTCGGACGCGTGCTCGGCAAACTGAACCAGGTGCCGGATGTGATCGACGCGCGTCGCTTGCACGGTAATTAATTATTTTGTAGGCCGGATGTCGGCTGCCGCCTTATTCGGCCTACAGTTCTTCAAATCTCCAGGATTTTCACATGAATCAAATCGACCGACTGCTCGGTATTATGCAGCGCCTGCGCGACCCGGAAAACGGCTGTCCGTGGGACAAAGAGCAGACTTTCACCACGATTGCCCCTTACACCCTCGAAGAAACCTATGAAGTACTTGATGCCATTGCGCGCGAAGACTTCGACGATCTGCGTGGTGAACTGGGCGATCTGTTGTTCCAGGTGGTGTTTTACGCACAAATGGCGCAGGAAGAAGGGCGCTTCGATTTTAACGATATCTGCGCTGCGATTAGCGATAAGCTCGAACGTCGGCATCCGCATGTATTTGCCGATGTTTCTGCCAGTACTAGTCGCGAAGTGCTGACCCGCTGGGAACAGATCAAAACCGAAGAACGTGCCGGGAAGGCACAACATTCCGCGCTGGACGATATTCCCCGAAGTTTACCGGCGCTAATGCGCGCCCAGAAAATCCAGAAACGCTGCTCCAATGTTGGCTTTGACTGGAAGACTTTAGGACCGGTTGTCGACAAAGTTTATGAAGAGATTGACGAAGTCATGTTCGAGGCGAAGCAGGCTGTCGTTGACCAGGCTAAACTGGAGGAGGAAATGGGCGACCTGCTGTTTGCCACGGTCAATATGGCCCGTCATTTAGGGACAAAAGCAGAGACGGCATTGCAGAAAGCGAATGAAAAATTCGAGCGCCGTTTTCGTGAGGTTGAGCGAATTGTGGCAGCCCGCGGTCTGGAAATGACTGGTGTTGATCTGGAAACAATGGAAGAAGTCTGGCAACAGGTAAAACGGCAGGAAATTGATCTCTAAGGGATTTCGTCGGTCAAGGACGATTTGTGTGATTTTTTAAATAACAAGCGATTGATTTACGTCAAAAACATTTACCCCAAAGGGGCTATTTTCTCACTCCCGATGTTAATGTGAGCCTGGTGAAGAGGAGGAATAATGAAAGTTTGTGGCGCTCGTCATGTTCGGGTATACTACTTTCCCGTCTTGGTAATTCCATCGTTTCACCCTAACTTCTCAGGTCCAGCATGACAACGAACTATATTTTTGTGACCGGCGGGGTCGTATCCTCTCTGGGAAAAGGCATTGCCGCAGCCTCCCTCGCAGCCATTCTTGAAGCCCGTGGCCTCAATGTGACCATGATGAAACTGGATCCGTACATCAACGTCGATCCAGGTACTATGAGCCCTATCCAACACGGGGAAGTGTTCGTTACCGAAGACGGCGCTGAAACCGACCTGGACCTGGGTCACTATGAGCGTTTCATCCGCACCAAAATGAGCCGCCGTAACAACTTCACCACCGGTCGTATCTACTCCGACGTTCTGCGTAAAGAACGCCGTGGTGACTATCTGGGTGCGACCGTTCAGGTCATTCCGCACATCACGAATGCCATTAAAGAGCGCGTTCTGGAAGGCGGTGAAGGTCATGATGTTGTTCTGGTCGAAATCGGCGGAACCGTTGGGGATATCGAATCTCTGCCGTTCCTTGAAGCGATTCGCCAGATGGCTGTAGAAATTGGCCGTGAGCACACGCTGTTTATGCATCTGACGCTGGTTCCGTATATGGCGGCGGCAGGTGAAGTCAAAACCAAACCGACTCAGCACTCTGTAAAAGAGCTGCTTTCTATCGGTATTCAGCCAGATATCCTGATTTGCCGCTCCGATCGCGCAGTTCCGGCTAATGAACGTGCAAAAATTGCATTGTTCTGTAACGTTCCGGAAAAAGCGGTGATTTCTCTGAAAGATGTCGATTCCATCTATAAAATTCCGGGCCTGTTGAAATCTCAGGGTCTTGACGATTATATTTGTAAACGATTCAGCTTGAACTGTCCGGAAGCGAATCTGTCAGAATGGGAACAGGTTATCTACGAAGAAGCGAATCCGGCAGGCGAAGTGACTATCGGTATGGTCGGCAAGTACATTGAACTGCCGGATGCCTATAAGTCAGTTATCGAAGCGCTGAAGCACGGTGGCTTGAAGAATCGTGTCACCGTCAACATCAAGCTGATTGATTCGCAGGATGTTGAAACGCGTGGTGTTGAGATCCTGAAAGGTCTTGATGCCATCCTCATCCCAGGCGGCTTCGGCTACCGTGGTGTTGAAGGGAAAATCGCGACAGCGCGCTTTGCGCGTGAAAACAATATTCCTTATCTGGGCATTTGCCTGGGTATGCAGGTTGCGTTGATTGAGTTTGCTCGTAACGTCGTGGGAATGGACAACGCCAACTCCACAGAATTTGTGCCAGACTGTAAGTACCCAGTGGTGGCCCTGATTACTGAATGGCGTGATGAAGACGGCAACGTTGAAGTCCGTACCGAGAAGAGCGATCTGGGTGGCACAATGCGTCTTGGTGCGCAACAGTGTCAGCTGAGCGATGAGAGTCTGGTTCGTCAACTGTACGGTACGCCGACAATTGTTGAACGTCATCGCCACCGCTACGAAGTCAACAATATGCTGTTGAAACAGATTGAAGCTGCGGGTCTGCGTGTTGCAGGCCGTTCCGGTGATGATCAGTTGGTCGAGATCATTGAGGTACCGAATCATCCGTGGTTCGTGGCCTGTCAGTTCCACCCGGAATTTACTTCCACGCCACGTGATGGACACCCGCTGTTCGCCGGCTTTGTGAAAGCCGCCAGTGAACATCAGAAGCGTCAGGCGAAGTAAGAAGTAAAAAGTTAGAACGGCAATGCACCCATCAGGGTGCATTGTTTGTCTGGAGTTTTAGTTTAACTTGTACTGAGGAAAACCTAATGTCCAAAATCGTTAAAATCATCGGTCGTGAAATCATCGACTCCCGTGGTAACCCGACTGTTGAAGCCGAAGTACACCTGGAAGGTGGTTTCGTTGGTATGGCAGCAGCTCCGTCAGGTGCTTCTACTGGTTCCCGCGAAGCACTGGAACTGCGCGATGGCGACAAATCCCGTTTCATGGGTAAAGGCGTACTGAAAGCTGTTGCAGCTGTAAACGGCCCGATTGCTCAGGCTCTGCTGGGTAAAGATGCTAAAGATCAGGCTGGCATCGACAAGATCATGATCGATCTGGACGGTACTGAAAACAAATCCAACTTCGGTGCAAACGCCATCCTGGCTGTGTCCCTGGCGAACGCCAAAGCAGCAGCTGCTGCTAAAGGCCTGCCGCTGTATGCACACATCGCTGAACTGAACGGTACTCCGGGCAAATACTCCATGCCGGTTCCGATGATGAACATCATCAACGGTGGTGAGCACGCTGACAACAACGTCGACATCCAGGAATTTATGATTCAGCCGGTTGGCGCTAAATCCCTGAAAGAAGCCGTTCGTATGGGTTCCGAAGTGTTCCACAACCTGGCTAAAGTTCTGAAAGCTAAAGGTATGAACACTGCAGTTGGTGACGAAGGTGGCTACGCGCCGAACCTGGGTTCCAACGCTGAAGCTCTGGCTGTAATCGCTGAAGCGGTTAAAGCAGCAGGCTACGAGCTGGGCAAAGACATCACTCTGGCGATGGACTGTGCAGCGTCTGAATTCTACAAAGACGGTAAATACGTTCTGGCTGGCGAAGGCAACAAAGCGTTCACCTCCGAAGAATTCACTCACTTCCTGGAAGAACTGACCAAACAGTACCCGATCGTATCCATCGAAGATGGTCTGGACGAGTCTGACTGGGACGGTTTCGCATACCAGACAAAAGTACTGGGCGACAAAATCCAGCTGGTTGGTGACGATCTGTTCGTAACCAACACCAAGATCCTGAAAGAAGGCATCGAAAAAGGCATCGTTAACTCCATCCTGATCAAATTCAACCAGATCGGTTCTCTGACCGAAACTCTGGCTGCGATCAAAATGGCGAAAGACGCTGGCTACACTGCTGTCATCTCTCACCGTTCTGGCGAAACTGAAGATGCTACCATCGCTGACCTGGCTGTTGGTACCGCTGCAGGCCAGATCAAAACGGGTTCTATGAGCCGTTCTGACCGTGTTGCTAAGTACAACCAGCTGATTCGTATCGAAGAAGCTCTGGGTGAACACGCTCCGTACAACGGTCGTAAAGAGATCAAAGGTCAGGCGTAATCCTGTTCTTTCTCTGATTTAAAAATGCCAGCCTTCGGGCTGGCATTTTTTTGCCTACACAATCGCAACCTATTTAAAGTCCACCGCCATTTGCTGTGGAATAGTCAGCCCACGTGTCGTCTGCACACAGCGCTCAATGTAATCGGTAAAACGCGGCGGCTTCGGCATCCCCATGCTGAGCAGCTTATCATTGCTGAATCGCACGTTCAGCGTTGCGAACGCGCCGTAAAGACGCATGGCTTTAAGCATCAGTCGTTCGTTGCAGGGGCCAAAAATATTCTTCAGTTCACGGCGCATTTGGACCAGCGTTTCATAGCTGACCTGTGCGTATTTATTGCCGACGGGAGCTTGTTCCAGCGCAGATGCCATCGCGCTATCAATATCTGCAAACCTCACGCTATTTTCTTCTCCTGCTGAGATGTGCACTACTTCACCGCGAGCGAGCGGACTGCTCAGTAACATCAGCAATGCATCGGCGCAGTAATCAACCGGGATCACGTCAATACGGTCTTCCATCGAACACATAAATTTTTGTAGCATCAGACCCATGCTGAATACCCAGAAAATACTGCTGGAGGGTTGGCAGCCATGATGAGTGTGGCCAACAACGATAGAAGGCCGCGCCATAACCAGTGGTAATGTTGGGCATTCCTGTTGCATCAGATGCTCTATCGTGGATTTAGAGTGCGTATACTCAACCAGATGCTCAGCACGTTCGCGAAATTCTGCACTTTCTGCCACCAGTGAATCGGGTTCTGGGGAGCATGACATCGCTGTACCAACGTGAAGAAAGCGCTGCAGGCTGCTGACACTGGCCATTCTCCGGGCGAATTTCAGCGTTCCTTCGACATTTACTTTCCAGATAAGCGGGTTGTTGCCAAAAGAGGCGACGGCGGCGCAGTTGATGACATGAGTAACCTGGTCCAGACGCGGGTCGTTAAGAAACGCTTCGGGTTCTACCAAATCACCCAACAGGATATTCCGCGGGCTAAGTGCGGCCAGCTTTTCTTCTGCAATATTAAATTTGCGCAGATTTTCCTTTATCCGTTCCAGCGCAGATACATCATTATCGGCACGAACTAAAAGCAACAGATTAAATCCATTTGTCTGATTCAGAATGTTTTCTAAAACGGCTCCGCCCAAAAAACCGGTTGTGCCAGTAATTAATAGTGTATTCATGAATGCAGTCTCATTAGGGGTGGTTGACTGGATTCTAGGCGCGGATAATTAAACGAAGATTAAATGGAAAATTAGCGTAACATTAGGTTTCTTAAGCCTATTTTAATATAAAAAATACCGCGGATCGAATTTGACTATGCATGATACTAATAAATTCATAATTTTATGTATCCGTTTGTACATGCTTGAAATATTTTACTTTTAAAATATTTATACTATTTTTATAAGGTTATTATCAAAAATGTTTTGTTACATCAAAACGCTGCCTGAACAGCTATGAAATTAAATCACAGCTATTCGATCATTGCAGACGCAAACACGAGATCATGTTTCATGATTTTTTAACTCAGGGGACAGCGCAGCCGGGGGCAAGACCTGAGCGTGCAAATCTGCAATAATACGCATTCATAACCCAAAACAGAGATGACTATGCAGTACCCGATTAACGAGATGTTCCAGACCCTGCAAGGTGAGGGTTACTTTACCGGCGTCCCCGCCATTTTTATTCGTTTACAGGGATGCCCGGTTGGCTGTGCCTGGTGCGATACCAAACACACCTGGGATAAGCTTGAGGATCGGGAAGTCTCCTTATATAGCATCCTGGCCAAGACGAAAGAGAGTGATAAATGGGGCGCGGCGAGCAGTGAAGATCTGCTGGCTGTTATTCAGCGTCAGGGCTATACCGCCCGACACGTGGTGATCACCGGTGGTGAACCCTGCATTCACGATCTGATGCCACTCACTGACTTACTGGAAAAAAACGGCTTTAGCTGCCAGATTGAGACCAGCGGGACACACGAAGTTCGCTGTACGCCGAATACCTGGGTGACGGTATCGCCGAAGGTGAATATGCGTGGTGGCTATGACGTACTGTCACAGGCGCTGGAACGAGCCAATGAAATCAAGCATCCGGTGGGGCGCGTTCGCGATATTGAAGCGCTGGATGAACTGCTGGCCACGTTGAGCGATGATAAACCACGCATTATTGCGTTGCAGCCAATCAGTCAGAAAGAAGATGCTACGCGTTTGTGTATTGATACCTGTATTGCGCGTAACTGGCGTTTGTCGATGCAAACGCATAAATACCTGAATATTGCCTGATGAATTTTGCCGGGTACGCATCGCTTGCCCGGCCTACGCTTGTAAATAAGGTAGGCCGGAATCAGACGCGATGCGTCGCCATCCGGCAAGGTCGGGATCACTCTCCGCGATAAACGCAACCTGCTGTGCAGGTCTCTTTTACCATCACTGCGCTCAGCAGAGGAACAACCGGTTTTACCTGTTCCCAAATCCAGCGAGACAATACTTCGCTGGTTGGGTTTTCAAGGCCCGGGATATCGTTCAGGTAGTAGTGATCAAGCCTGTCGTAAGTTGGCTTGAACGCCGCTTTTAACTCGGCGAAATCCATGATCCAACCGGTATGTGGATCGACTTCACCGGTAATTTCAAGACGCACCATAAATGAGTGACCATGCAGACGGCCACACTTGTGTCCTTCCGGTACGTGCGGCAGGCGGTGAGCGGCTTCGAAGGTGAAATCTTTAAACAAGGTGGTGGACATTATTTACTCTCAAGAATGCAAAAAACGCCGTAGGGTAACGTAAAGAGCAAATTTTATCATTATTTAAAAGGGCGCTGAGCATCAGAACGATTCATTCATGATGTTAATATTTGATAA
>NZ_JANEWM010000149.1:0-913 GCF_028069825.1 Citrobacter sp. Igbk 14 | reverse complement strand
AGTTAATATCATAATTTTTCTTTGGTCTACTTATGCGAGAGATATTGTGGCTTCAACCTGGTATTAGGAGTCGTTTCAGATAAAAGATGTTCTTCGATTCGACTGGACTTGGTAATAGCAATAAGTAATCGTGAATATTGAAGGACGAAAGGCTACTTAAAAACAAAGTAACCTTTCCAATATTCCCATATATGGGACAAGTGGCACATTAACTGCACATAGTGCAGGATACATATGACATAAAACTTTTAATTTATGGCATACATTAAAAATAACTTTTATTTTACGAATGTCAATAGGCTCTTGCTTAATACTTTTAAAATAATTAATTGATTTTTTATTATAGCTTCGCTTGTACAAGCGAAGATCCTATTGTTCTTGAATGAATAATGCCAATTATAAAAGAAGCAAGGGCTAACCCTACGAAGCCGCTGCGCTTGTTTCTTTGGGTTCCCCTTGCTTTTCTTCCCTTCGGTTAGAAAAGAAAATCCAGCCCTGTTTATCAACTATCTACAGTATTCCCACTAAAGAGTAACCGCCACTTTATACTCCGTTTGTGAGCTGAGGCTACTGTAGCATTTTTGGGTTTAAATTTTCTATCATTACCAGTTGTTGTGTCGGGATAAAAATATTTTCTCGCATCCAACCATAAATATATCAGATTTGCTATCATCATCACTTCACATAATGAAACTTTTTAAGTAGGCCTAAAATACAAGGCCTACTTAATAGCCGGAGATAGTTATTATTTAGATGCTAAAATAGTATTTTTATTGAATTTTTCATCAGCATCTGTAAGCTTTTTCATTATTAAAGCAGGGGCTATATCCTGAATCTCCTTAGCTTTTATGAAAAAATAATTACAAAGGTAAACAATAGTATTAAGATTAATTGGTATATCAATATTATAATC
>NZ_JANEWM010000148.1:0-913 GCF_028069825.1 Citrobacter sp. Igbk 14 | reverse complement strand
ATTTGATGCCTGGCAGTTCCCTACTCTCGCATGGGGAGACCCCACACTACCATCGGCGCTACGGCGTTTCACTTCTGAGTTCGGCATGGGGTCAGGTGGGACCACCGCGCTACAGCCGCCAGGCAAATTCTGTTTATCAGACCGTGTTTTACGTTCTGATGTAATCTGTAATCAAGCTGAAATCGATGTCTGTCTTTCGCCAAAACATCTTCGGCGTTGTAAGGTTAAGCCTCACGGTTCATTAGTATCGGTTAGCTCAATGTATCGCTACACTTACACACCCGACCTATCAACGTCGTCGTCTTCAACGTTCCTTCAGGAGACTTATAGTCTCAGGGAGAACTCATCTCGGGGCAAGTTTCGTGCTTAGATGCTTTCAGCACTTATCTCTTCCGCATTTAGCTACCGGGCAATGCCATTGGCATGACAACCCGAACACCAGTGATGCGTCCACTCCGGTCCTCTCGTACTAGGAGCAGCCCCCCTCAATTCTCCAGCGCCCACGGCAGATAGGGACCGAACTGTCTCACGACGTTCTAAACCCAGCTCGCGTACCACTTTAAATGGCGAACAGCCATACCCTTGGGACCTACTTCAGCCCCAGGATGTGATGAGCCGACATCGAGGTGCCAAACACCGCCGTCGATATGAACTCTTGGGCGGTATCAGCCTGTTATCCCCGGAGTACCTTTTATCCGTTGAGCGATGGCCCTTCCATTCAGAACCACCGGATCACTAAGACCTGCTTTCGCACCTGCTCGAGCCGTCACTCTCGCAGTCAAGCTAGCTTATGCCTTTGCACTAACCTCCTGATGTCCGACCAGGATTAGCTAACCTTCGTGCTCCTCCGTTACTCTTTAGGAGGAGACCGCCCCAGTCAAACTACCCACCAGACACTGTCCGCAACCCGGAT
>NZ_JANEWM010000147.1:0-924 GCF_028069825.1 Citrobacter sp. Igbk 14 | reverse complement strand
TCTTTATATAATTCCTGAATTTCAATTAATATTTGTTTTATTTCTTCGAGATAACTTTTACCTATCTCACTAATATATCCAAAACCATCTCCAGCATTTCCTAAATAATTACCGAAAAGTTGATATGAAAATGCATCCACGGCGCCTCTGTTATCATGCAATAACTTTGCATCCTGCAAGGTAAGTGGGGCCAGAGCTTTATCAATTCGATCTCGTGCTTTTTGTAATGCTTCAATCTGATGCTGATCTTGTTTTTCAGGATCTACAACAATCAGAATTGAACCAGGTTGTTTTTTTATATCAGGATTCAGTTTGTGATATAGCTCTCTCGTACCATCGGGGGGATTAACAAAAATATACGGTTCATATGTTGATGGTTTAGCCTCATAGGGTAATACACAAAATCCTGCATCTACAGCCTCACGAGGCGGTTTATCCTCTTCAGCTTCAGCCGGACAATATGGCCTATGTGCCATCGTGAACGGTTTTGGTGCGTTCTGCGGCGTTACAGAGATCACTCTGTTTGTGACTGGTTTAGGTGTGGAGAGAACTTCACTCTCATAGAAATAACTGACATTTGAAATTGAGTTAATAAATCGGCATTTGCAAGGGCATGTGCCAACGCTATGTGCTGTTCCGGCAGCCTGAACACCATGTATAAAATAACCTGGTTGCCCTCCTGCTATGTGGTAGAGTTTTTTATCTTTACCACAGATATAGCTATCGCCATGTCGTGCCGTTGGCTGTCCGTCGAGTATATGATTAGTACAACCTGTTAAAATAGTACCACCGCAGGTTGTTTTATCTCCCACTCTTAAAAAATAGGCAATTCCCATACAAGTCTCATTTTAATAAAGTTAAATTTTCCGGATTACAAAAAATCCAGTCATTTTCCCATGTTGCCATATAAACACAATCTTCGAT
>NZ_JANEWM010000146.1:0-977 GCF_028069825.1 Citrobacter sp. Igbk 14 | reverse complement strand
GTCAAAAATTACACGTTCGATTATGAAAAAAATTCTTATGAAGAAATTGGGTATGCCTCTATAGGGTTGCATAGGGTTTTTCAGTCATGTATGCCAAAACCCATATTTATTAAAGCAATGCCTACTGAAGAGGAAGCTAAGAAGACACTAAATGAAATATTAAAAACCATGGCCGAAAGTACTTTGAAAGTTGCTGAACTTCAGGAATTAGAAGATGCTAGGGCTAAAATAAAAGAACTTCAAGATAAAATGTATAACACAGAAACAATTGCATCTTATCAAGATTCCGTAAATGATTATTTTAAGAAAATATTTGATGATACTCGTATAGCATTTAAAGATATAAAAGAACGATTAGCGTGGACAGAAAACAAACTTGGGAAAGAATTTGATATAGAGTTTGTCAAGACTACAATTGATGGAGAAAGAGATGATGAAATTCCTTGTTCACACAATAGTGTAGGCCATGGAACAATTCGCACAGCTATTTTCACATTATTGTTAATGAAAGATGTAGCTGAAAAATTCGAAAGGAGAGCTGGTAGGAAAGATTATATGGTTCTTTTTGAGGAGCCAGAGCTTTTCCTTTATCCAAAAATGGTTAAGGAGTTAAGGGAGCTAATTTATCAAGTAAGTACTGAAGATTTACCTTATCAAGTGCTATGTGCTTCTCATTCACCAACAATGATCGACATATCTAAACCAAAATCTTCAATAATTAGACTTGTTAAAACCAGTAACGGGACTAAAATATTCCAAATAAACGATTCTTTTTTAAAAGAAGCAAAAGATATAAAAACAGATGAAGAGCTCAAACAAGAAATGTATGAGGTTCTTAGGTTCAATCCATTTATGTGCGAATCGTTTTATGCTGATGAGGTAGTACTTATCGAAGGGCCTACAGAGGAAATTATCTCAAGAGCCTATTTACAGGAACAACAAACTAACAAAAATATATTTATATTAAATTGTGGTAC
>NZ_JANEWM010000145.1:0-1016 GCF_028069825.1 Citrobacter sp. Igbk 14 | reverse complement strand
TAATATTTTCTCAGTGGGGTATTATGCTTTGTTTGTTTCTTTCACTTATTTTAGTGATAAATTCTTCGAAGTTTTTATTGTTGAGCGATGCCCGGTTATACATTAAAAATAGAACCATTGATGGTAATTTAAGGTTTGTGTTGACCTCTTTTAAATTAAACAGAGGGGCGTACCGTTCAAAAGTGGCTTTGGGAAGAAAACCGATAATATCCGTGTGGGATATAATGTTGATAATTGACATTAGCGAGTCACTACAAAATCCTGTCTTACGATTAGACATAAAAGAATTTGCCTCGGAACGGTACTCTTTTACACCGACATCGTCAGTGATAAGTTGTGTGAATTGCTCTTCAAGTACTTCATTTAAAGTCACATTATCATGTATTCTGGGGTGGTTTTTGCTACAGGCTAATACGATTTCGACCGTTCTGAATGGCGTGTATATAATCGAGCGATTAACAACCGGTGATGTGGTGATGACAACATCTGCTTTACGGTAGGCTAGCAGATCCTCCGCTGTTTCCGATGTTATAAATATGTCATGGTGTTCAATTTCAACATATTGGTCTTCCCTGATAAATTGAATTAACTCAGTTACGTACGTGTTATTGATAATTTGCGGGCTGTAAATAACAAATTTTTTCTTCAGACTGGAGCTGTGCATGATGTTTATTGTTTCTTCCAGACTGTTGAGATTGTTCTCAAGATGATGATGCAGGTTGACCGCCGTTACGGTAGGCGTAATACCTTTTCCTGCACGAATAAATAGAGGATCATTGAATTGTGCACGCAGCCTTTGTAACGACTGGCTAACGGCTGAGGGAGTAATAAACAGCGTTTCGGCGGCCTTGCTTATGCTCAGATTTTGATAGATACACTCGAAAATAACCAGCAAGTTGAGATCGAATTTTTTGAGGTCGTAAAGGTTAGCCATACGCTAATTCCTGTTTGAGTTTTGTTGTGAAATATTCTGTTTTGTTATGTGTAAGTTGTAATGCATTATCATTACATATACA
>NZ_JANEWM010000144.1:0-1034 GCF_028069825.1 Citrobacter sp. Igbk 14 | reverse complement strand
TAAAAATCGAGTATTTCTGTACGGTATGTTCGGTTAAAGCGCTCAATAAAAGCGTTCTGCGTCGGCTTACCCGGCTGAATAAATTCCAGTTTTACTGCATGTTGCTCTGCCCATTCAGCCAGTGCAAGTGAGATAAATTCCGGACCATTATCCATGCGTAGCATGACCGGATAGCCGCGATTTGCCGCGATCCTGTCGAGTACACGGACCACGCGCAAAGCTGGCAGATTCAGATCGATTTCAATCGACAATGCCTCACGGTTAAAGTCATCAACGACATTGAACGTTCGAAAACGACGGCCACAGACCAGAGCATCATGCATAAAATCGACAGACCAGCTCTGGTTCAGCGCTTCTGGTGTGGCCAGTGGCGAGGGATTACGCACCGGCAACCGTTGTTTGCCTTTACGGCGAAAATTCAGCTTCAGCAGACAATAAATACGATGGATCCTTTTGTGATTCCACGGGTATCCCTGCCGCCGCAGAACCTGGAAAAGTTTTGGAAAACCGTACCGTGGGTATCGCTCTGCCACTGCCTGCAACGCGACAATAACGGGTTCGTCACGCGTGGTATCCGGACGGTAATGGTAAACCGTTCTGCTCAGGTTCAGACTCCGGCAGGCCTGACGGATACTGAGTCCAAATGTCGTTATCAGATGAGTGACCAGCTCACGCTTAAAGGCTGGTTTTAAAGCTTTTTTTCGATAACGTCTTTCAGCGCCCGGTTCTCAAGGCTCAGGTCGGCAAACATCTGTTTGAGACGCCGATTCTCGTCCTCAAGATCTTTGATCTTTTTAATATCAGAAGCCTCCATGCCGCCGTATCTGGACTTCCAGTTGTAGTAGGTGGCTTCAGATATACCGGCCTCCCGGCAGACATCTTTAACAGTTCGTCCGGCTTCAACCGATTTAATTACGGCAATGATCTGATGCTCAGTAAAACGGGCTTTACGCATAGCGATCTCCTTTGTTGGCAGATTGATTATGCCGGAGGATCTCTAAATGTGAATGGCACGATTATGCGGGATACTTACA
>NZ_JANEWM010000142.1:0-1074 GCF_028069825.1 Citrobacter sp. Igbk 14 | reverse complement strand
AATAAAATATAATTAAAATAAAATTACCAAAGCCGTTGACAAATAAAATAAATATGCCATATCTGTAATCATAACAATAAAAAAGGAGCCATTATGTCAATCACAAGTGTCGTATTAACTAAAGAACAAAAATCCATTATTGCAGAAGCATTAGAGGTTATGCCCGAAGATCTGGAAGAAATAAAAATTAAAGCAACCAGCTATAAAAAGACGTCCTTCAGGGACGATTTCTCAATGATCTTTAAAGGTAATATGGCGACACTCGCCAGAATGGATTTGACGCCCACAGCATTTAGAATTGTGATTTATCTCTTCTCAGCCATTGATTACGGTAATATTATTCCTGATTTTTCACAGTCACGTACTGCCAAAGAGCTTGGGCTGAATAAATCAAATGTTTCACGTGCATTCAAAGAGTTATTTGGAAAAAAAATACTTATTCGTGACACCATAGATAATCAGGTATATCTGAATTCAAACTTGTGCGTTAAGGGAATTCCTCGTCGTTTCAATGAAGATCTGATGGATAAATTCAGAAAATCCAGACTGGAGACAGAAGATTTTGCCAATTCTTTTAATTTTTATCGTGCCGGGAGTAAAACAAAATCAGTTAAAAACTCCAGAAGACGAAATCCTGCAGACGGCATTCCATTTTAAAAACATTACAGCGTGGTAATTTTCTCCACGCGAGTGATAACACTAACAAAAAAACGATACCTTTATGCAAAAAAGACTCTCCACTTACTTTCAAAATAATCAATCATCAGTTGAAAGTCATAATCTTAACACTACTATTCACAATGTATTCTGGTTGCTTACATTAATCGCGTCGTATAAGCCAGATAAGAGCATTGTTTACCTAATTTTTCATCGTGTTACGCCCATAGCACAGCAAGAAGGGATACATATTACACCCACTCGATTTTATCAGGCTATCACAGAACTGATTGATGCGAGTGTTACTATACCTACTGAGTTTAAATACCAACACCATTTAAATCCTGTATTTTTCAGCTCTCTTAAATAAAAAAGAGCATAATATTAAAATTCAGGATAACCTATACCCTATAATGT
>NZ_JANEWM010000141.1:0-1130 GCF_028069825.1 Citrobacter sp. Igbk 14 | reverse complement strand
ACATTTGATTCTGATTCGTTTGGAGAAACGGATGATTTTGAATCACTGTCGATAGTAGCCAGTTGACGGCCAGTGTCAACGATTCCCGCCAGATTCTGCCATCCTTACCATTGGTGCGCATAATGTACGACTCGTTATGTTGAAAAGGCCGCTGCGAAAATCGAATTCCGCAGCGGCCTCTTTAGCATAACGTCATTGTGCGTACCATTAGTTATCTGCACATCTTGCAAGAAATAGTAAGTTTGTTGCGGTCAGATGAAGCATATAGCTGACCAAATTCTCTTCTACTTCTTTTATTTCACTGCCTTGTCCATGTCCTGAATTTTTGTTTCTTATTGTTGGAATGCCAGTTTCAAGCATTGTTTTTAAACTTGTAAATTGGCTTTGGAGATATGCAGGGATGAGATTATTTTCTAAACAACTATTAATTAGCCTTGAAGCTGTATCTCCTTGCTTATATTTCCATCCTTTCTTATCGTGTATAGCTTTCATTAGACTTTCAAATGATTTTAAACAATCATTGAGACTTTCCTTGTAGTTCCCTTCACGATAATGTCTGTGGGCAGATAAAAATTCGGCTCTTGCTCCTTCATACTCAGTAGTATCGTTTAGGTAAAATAATATTGGCTTGACTGCCTCTGCGTGTATTAATTGAGAATCAACTCTGATAATTTCATTGGATTCAAACTGATAACCAATCCCGTTTTCCCTAAATCTTTGATTTAAAACAGATATTGCAAGGTCTGCCTTTTCGCTACATTTGCTGTTGATATTCCTGTATGTGGTGTTAATACCTATAAAGCAAAGCTCAATAACATCTATTGCTTGCTCAACATGCTCATAATCGCCATCGTCATAGTCATATTCGGTAATTCTTTCGGAAAAGAAAGACATAACCTCTAGTCGATAGCCCTTAGGGTCTTTTGTTAACTTGTAAAGCCCATACTCATGGAGTAATTTTTTTCTAATGCTTTCATAAAACTTGTCTGCAAAGTTTTTCTTTTTTGAGTCTTGCTTCAACGTTGCATAAGTGTGACCACGTCCGACTGTATCATTCAAAATGTGACAGATTTGTCTCTTTAATTTAGCTGGTATAATATTATATTGATAGATGTCATTAACTTCTCCTC
>NZ_JANEWM010000140.1:0-1132 GCF_028069825.1 Citrobacter sp. Igbk 14 | reverse complement strand
TACTTAACCTCATCAAATCAATTAAAAAATAAACTTGAGGTTCTTTTATTCGACCCCTTATTTATTAATTATCCAAGTGATTTAGGAGAATATTTAGAAATCAGGAAAGAAAAAGAGGGTGATAATTCTTTGATAACCTTGATCCACAATCTAGAAATTAGAATGAAGAACTATGTCAGTGGCTTTGATCAAGTTTACTCTATAAAAGAATTAAAAACCACGGATATTAATAGACATCTATACTGGAAAATGTCAGATAGAGTAATGCAGAAGGCAAAAGAAAATGGTCCTAAATCAATATTTGAAGATATGTTTAACACCATACACATTCTTTATGGAAATAGCTCAATTTACTATATGTATAGCTCACCAGATGAAAAACCGCATAGGGCAGAAGCCCCTATGCACACGTTCTCTTATTCATCTGAAATGCCAAATATGGATATAATCGATCCATTTAACTTTAATTATCGTTTGCTTAGATTCAGAATTGAAAGGATCGAAGATGAAATTAATAATTAAACAATATCTTTCTTCACTAAAAGAACGCAGTGAACTTGACGTTATACTACCAAGTTTATTGAGCCAAATGGGGCTTAATGTCTTTGCAAGGCCAATTCGCGGCACTAATGAATATGGAGTTGATATTGCTGCCGTTGGTAAAATTAATCAGGATAAAGAATGCGTTTATTTATTCTCTGTGAAATCAGGTAATTTAACACGATCTACTTGGCATAGTGGTGCAACTGATCAAACTTTGCGCCCCTCATTAGAAAGTATTTTAGATTCGTACATTCCACACCGTCTCCCCCCTGAACATAAAAACAAACCTGTCGTAATCTGTTTGTGCTTTGGTGGTGATATCCAAACAAATGTTAGGCAAGAAGTAACTGGATTTACCAATAAATATACTACTGATAATATTTTTTTTGAAGAATGGAATGGCGACAAATTATCAGACCTGATTATAGAATATCTCTTGAATGAGGACTTATTACCCAAAAATTGGCAATCGTTACTTAGGAAATCAATAGCATTGCTTGATGAACCTACTTCATCTCATCAGAATTTTAGGAAGTTAGTTTTAGAAATATCTAAAACTATCGGAGAAGATGATAAATCACAAGTAAGG
>NZ_JANEWM010000014.1:0-87417 GCF_028069825.1 Citrobacter sp. Igbk 14 | reverse complement strand
GTGCTACCGTTCGACTTGCATGTGTTAGGCCTGCCGCCAGCGTTCAATCTGAGCCATGATCAAACTCTTCAATTTAAGTTTGATGCTCGTGAATTAAACTTCGTAATGAATTACGTATGTTCACTCAAGAGACTTGGTATTCATTTTTCGTCTTGCGACGTTAAGAATCCGTATCTTCGAGTGCCCACACAGATTGTCTGATAAATTGTTAAAGAGCAGTGCCGCTTCGCTTTTTCTCAGCGGCGCGGGGTGTGCATATTACGCCATCCCGCTACGAAGTCAAGCATTTAATTTCGCTTTCTTCGCCGGAGTTCTCAGTGGAACCCCGCTGACCCGGCGGCTTGTAATCCGTTGTTCCGTGTCAGTGGAGGCGCATTATAGGGAGTTATTTCAGGCTGACAAGGGGAAATTTGAAATTATTTACTGAGTGCGTATTTTTTATTCTTTCCGTTTATTTTGGCAACGTTTTGTTGGTTAGTTGGGCTATTTCCCGCGCAAAACCCGCTACCTGTTCCCAGTCGGTATAGATCACTTCTTTCTTCGTATCCGTTTCACCACCTGACATCTTCATAATCAGTTGGATCATGACACGGTCATACCAACGATAACGAGGATAAAGCAAAGCACCCGCGATCACCGCACTGCGATCTGGTCGCCACGGAGAGCTCATCAGAAACTTACGCGCATAACTATTAGTTTGCGGTGTGCGTTTTTCCGGTTTGCGGGCAACCAGGTTAACAGAGTAAAACGCACTCGGCATTGTATTCAGTTGCGTGGCATGCTTTTTCACAAACTCCTGAAATGCAGAATGGTAATGGCCATAGCGAATTGATGCGCCAATCACCACGCTGTCATAATTTTTCCACTCAGGCTCTTCGGTACGATGCAAATTCATGACATCTGCCCAGACACCCAGCTCTTTAAGTTCAGAAGCCAGATACTCAGCGATTTCACGCGTTTGTCCGTCCCGGGAAGAAAAAAGAATCAGTGTTTTCACGTGTTACTCCATTATTCACGCCAGAAAGTAGGGGTAAAGAGCACCAGCAGAGTAAAGACTTCCAGACGACCAAACAGCATGTTGGCAATCAGGATCCATTTCGCCACCGGGTTCATGCTGGCAAAATTGTCGGCAACAACCCCGAGCCCAGGCCCGAGGTTATTCAACGTCGCCACTACGGAGGCAAACGCAGAGAAGTCATCCACACCAGTCGCAATAATTGCCAGCATACTGATAATAAAGACCAGCGCATAGGCAGAAAAGAAGCCCCATACCGCTTCAAGGATTCGTTCCGGCAACGCACGGTTGCCTAACTTAATGCTATAGACCGCATTAGGGTGAACCAGTCGCTTCAGTTCGCGGTTACCCTGTTTAAACAGTAATAGGATACGAATCACCTTCAAACCACCGCCCGTTGACCCGGCACAGCCACCAATAAACGCAGAACACAGTAGCAACACCGGCAGGAACAACGGCCAGCGAGCAATACTGTCTGTGGTAAATCCGGCAGTGGTCGCCATCGATACAACCTGGAAAAATGCCTGGTTGATTGTCGTAAGCGCCGAACCGTATGTATTGTGTATCCACAGCACCAGCGTACAAACAGCCACCAGTGTTAACTGCACTCCGATAAACATGCGGAATTCAGGGTCGCGCCAATAAACCTTCAGGCTGCGTCCACTTAGTAAAGAGAAGTGCAAACCGTAGTTACAACCAGAGATCAGCAAGAAGATAGCGATAATGGTGTTGATGGTAGGGCTGTCGAAATAGCCCACACTGGCGTCGTGTGTTGAAAAGCCGCCGATGGCAATGGTGGCAAAGCTATGGCCAATAGCGTCAAAGGCAGGCATCCCGGCAAACCACAGCGCCAGCGCACACGCAACCGTCAATAGCACATAGATGAGCCACAAGGTTTTCGCAGTTTCGGCAATACGTGGGCGCATTTTGTTATCTTTCAGCGGCCCCGGCATTTCTGCACGATAGAGCTGCATCCCACCCACGCCAAGGATAGGCAGGATAGCTACCGCCAGGACGATGATCCCCATACCACCAAACCATTGCAGCATCTGACGATAAAAGAGAATGGCATGCGGCAGTGAATCCAACCCCACCAGCGTCGTCGCCCCCGTGGTGGTTAACCCGGAGAAGGATTCAAAAAAAGCATCGGTGATCGTGAGGTTCGGGCTCTCTGCGAAAATAAACGGTAGCGCACCCACGCTGCCCAGCACAGTCCAGAATAAGACGACTATCAGAAACCCTTCACGGGATTTCAGCTCGCCCTTCTCCTTACGGTTCGGCCACCACAACATGGAGCCAATCGCCAGGGCAACAAAGAAAGTTTGCGTAAATGCACGACCCGCACCATCACGGTAGATAAGTGCTACCAGTCCGGGGATGATCATCGTCCCCGAAAATAAGATGACCAGTAGTCCAACGATTCGGGTGATGGCGCGAAAATGCATCTCTGCCGCTTCCTTAGTTCTTTAAAATGAGGTGGGGATTATTCTTCAATCGCTAACAATTGCAATGAACCACGACTAAAATCCGCCAGCTTTGCTGAAAATTCATCCACTTTCGCAAAAGGAAGCGCCACCCTGAGCCGAACAAAAGCCTGGTAATCACTGGCGACGACTTTACCGTCAAACTGCCCCAGCAAGGCTTCAATACCTGCCAGTTGGCCGTACTCACACTGCAAAGTATATTCGGTTAATGGCGTCTTGCGCTGTGTCGTCAACTGACGCAGCGCCTGATTTACACCGCCACCATAGGCTTTCACCAGCCCGCCGGTGCCAAGAAGGATACCGCCATAGTAGCGCACGACCACCGCGGTAATCTCACCAACGCCGCTCCCCATCAATTGTGCGAGCATCGGCTTTCCTGCCGTACCCGCCGGTTCACCATCGTCTGAAAACCCCAGCTGCTGCGAGTCATTCGGCGCACCCGCCACCCACGCCACACAATGATGACGGGCATCCGGGTGTTCCGCTCTGACTGACTCAACAAACGCTTTCGCCGCTTCTACACCGTCCGTATGGGCAAGTAACGTAATGAAGCGGCTTTTTTTGATTTCTTCAACGACGCTAACCGGCGCCGCAGGGATTAACCAACTGTCCATTACGCCAGTTTCAAATCCCGCGTCATGTTTTCAATATTGCTCTCGTGGACAACCACGTTATCTTCAATACGAATCCCGCCGAAGGGCTTCAGCGCTTCAATTTTCTGCCAGTTGAAGTGTTTGCTGAATTTCCCTTCACGCCACGGGGCGAGCAGCGATTCAATGAAGTAGATACCCGGTTCGATGGTCAGAACCATGCCCGGCTGCAGCACACGGGTGCAACGCAAGTAAGGGTACTTCGACGGCGCGGCAAGGTGTGTGCCCGTGTCATCCTGCATGAAACCGGCAACATCATGCACCTGCAGACCCAGCGGGTGACCGATACCGTGCGGCATAAACGGTCCAGTGAGATCATTTTCCACCATCGCCTCTTCACTCATGTCGGTGATGATTTGATGTTTACGCAGCAGCTTCGCAATACGCTGATGGAACTGAATGTGATAGTCCACATAGCTGACACCCGCTTTCATCGTCGCGATGAGCGCCAACTCTTCGTCGTTAACGTCTTTCACCAGCTGTGCATAGTCGTTGTCGCTTTTCGCCGACCAGGTACGCGTCAGGTCTGCTGCATAACCGTTATATTCCGCCCCCGCATCCAGCAGGAAGCTGCGGATTTCGGACGGAGCCTGATGATCCAGTTTGGTATAATGCAGCACAGAGGCGTGTTCATTGAGTGCGACGATATTGCTGTACGGTACGTCGGTATCGCGGTGACCGGTCGCGGTCAGGTAAGCGAGGTTGATATCAAACTCGCTCATCCCGGAACGGAACGCTTCTTCCGCGGCACGGTGCCCACTCACCGCCATTTTCTGCGCTTCACGCATACAGGCCAGTTCGTAATCTGTTTTATAGGCGCGGTAATAGTGCAGGTAGTCGATTACCCCTTTCGGGTTGATGTTGCTGGCCGCGATGTCCAGTTGCAGCGCACGTTCCGGAACCGGACCGATATAACCGATATTGCCGCGTGCAGCAGGCAGTTGGCTACCGATACCCTCCGCTTTAGGCAGCGCAATGATCTCGACTTCTTCCGTCCAGAAGGAGGTCGGCAGCGGCTCTACGTTGTGCCAGTAATCAACCGGCAAATAGAACCACAGTTTTGGCTTATTCACACCATCCACCAGCAACCAGCAGTTGGGAACCTGCGTTACGGGAACCCAGGCTTTAAACTGCGGGTTGACCTTAAACGGATACGGATGGTCGTCGAGAAAAACGTTAACAAGCTCGCCAGAATGAATAAGTAACGCATCCAGCTTGAAGCGAGCCAGTGCATCACGCGTACGTTCTTGTAAGGTAACAATATGATTCTTATAGAGTGCGGCCAGTGATTCCATTTTCTATCCTTCTGTTTTTTTGACCTCAAGTCTCCGCATCTTAGCACATCGCTTTATGACTGCGTGATTTCTGCCGAGCGTGATCGAATCGTCATTTCTTTAATCATTTATTTGCATTTTTTTAACATAAAACACACACTTCGATTCATCTGGTATGACCAGATCACCTTGCGGATTCAGGAGACTGACATGCTTTACAAAGGCGACACCCTGTACCTTGACTGGCTGGAAGATGGCATCGCCGAACTGGTGTTCGATGCCCCTGGTTCGGTCAATAAACTCGACACGGCCACCGTTGCCAGCCTGGGCCATGCGCTTGACGTGCTGGAAAAACAACCAAATTTAAAAGGGCTGCTCCTGCGCTCTAATAAAGCGGCTTTTATTGTCGGTGCCGATATCACCGAATTTCTTTCACTGTTCCTCGTTCCCGAAGAGCAGTTGAGCCAGTGGCTGCACTTTGCCAATAGCGTCTTTAATCGCCTGGAAGATCTGCCTGTTCCAACTATCTCTGCGGTAAACGGTTACGCGCTGGGCGGCGGCTGCGAGTGTGTGCTGGCAACTGATTATCGTCTGGCAACACCGGATCTGCGCATTGGTCTGCCGGAAACCAAACTGGGCATTATGCCGGGCTTTGGCGGTTCCGTGCGTATGCCGCGCATGTTGGGTGCGGACAGTGCGCTGGAAATCATTGCTGCGGGTAAAGATGTTGGTGCTGAGCAGGCGCTAAAAATCGGCCTGGTCGATGGCGTAGTGAAACAAGACAAACTGCTTGATGGCGCGATCGCGGTATTACGTCAGGCGATTAACGGCGACCTCGACTGGAAAGCCAAACGCCAGCCGAAGCTGGAACCACTGAAACTCAGCAAAATTGAAGCGGCCATGAGCTTTACCATCGCCAAAGGCATGGTGGCGCAGACGGCCGGTAAGCATTATCCCGCACCGATTACCGCGGTAAAAACCATTGAAGCAGCGGCCCGTTTTGGCCGTGAAGAAGCGCTGAATCTGGAAAATAAAAGCTTTGTTCCACTGGCGCACACCAGTGAAGCCCGCGCGCTGGTTGGGATCTTCCTTAACGATCAGTTCGTGAAAGCCAAAGCCAAAAAGCTCACCAAAAATATTGAGGCACCAAAGCAAGCAGCGGTGCTGGGCGCAGGCATTATGGGCGGCGGTATTGCTTACCAGTCTGCCTGGAAAGGCGTGCCAGTAGTGATGAAAGACATCAATGACAAATCACTGACGCTGGGTATGACCGAAGCGGCCAAGCTGCTGAACAAACAGCTTGAGCGCGGCAAGATAGACGGTCTGAAAATGGCCGGCGTCATTTCAACCATTCAGCCAACTCTCGACTATAGCGGTTTCGAGCGTGTAGATGTGGTAGTTGAAGCGGTAGTCGAAAACCCGAAAGTAAAAAAAGCGGTACTGGCGGAAACCGAAGATAAGGTGCGCCCGGACACCGTACTGGCGTCGAATACGTCTACTATCCCAATTAACGAGCTGGCCAGCGTTCTCAAACGCCCGGAAAACTTCTGCGGTATGCACTTCTTTAACCCGGTGCACCGTATGCCGCTGGTTGAGATCATTCGCGGAGAGAAAAGCTCGGATGAAACTATCGCCAAGGTTGTCGCGTGGGCAAGCCAGATGGGTAAAACACCTATTGTGGTTAACGACTGCCCAGGCTTCTTTGTCAACCGCGTGCTGTTCCCTTACTTTGCGGGCTTCAGCCAGTTACTGCGCGACGGTGCGGATTTCCGCAAAGTCGACAAAGTGATGGAGAAACAGTTTGGCTGGCCAATGGGCCCGGCTTATCTGCTGGACGTGGTGGGTATTGATACCGCGCATCACGCTCAGGCGGTGATGTCCGCGGGCTTCCCGCAGCGTATGCAGAAAGATTATCGCGACGCAATTGATGCGCTGTTTGATGCCAGCCGTTTCGGACAGAAAAACGGTCTTGGATTCTGGCGTTATAAAGAAGACAACAAGGGCAAGCCGAAGAAAGAAGAAGACGCCGCCGTTGATGGCTTACTGGCAGACGTTAGCCAGCCGAAACGCGACTTCAGCGACGAAGAGATTATCGCTCGTATGATGATCCCAATGGTCAACGAAGTGGTGCGTTGCCTGGAGGAAGGCATCATTGCCAGCCCGGCAGAAGCCGATATGGCACTGGTTTATGGTCTGGGCTTCCCTCCGTTCCACGGTGGTGCGTTCCGCTGGCTGGATACACTTGGCAGTGCGAAGTATCTCGATATGGCGCAGCAGTATCAGCACCTGGGTCCGCTGTACGAAGTACCAGCCGGTCTGCGTGATAAAGCACGCCATAACGAACCGTATTATCCCCCGGTTGAGCCTGCCCGCCCGGTTGGCGACCTGAAAACGGCTTAAGGAGTCACAATGGAACAGGTTGTAATTGTTGATGCGATCCGTACCCCGATGGGCCGTTCGAAAGGGGGCGCGTTTCGCAACGTGCGGGCAGAAGATCTCTCCGCACACTTGATGCGTAGTCTGCTGGCGCGTAATCCCGCGCTGGAACCCACCGCGCTCGATGATATTTACTGGGGTTGTGTGCAGCAGACGCTGGAGCAGGGTTTCAATATCGCCCGTAACGCCGCACTGCTGGCAGAAGTCCCACACTCCGTTCCTGCGGTTACGGTCAACCGTCTGTGTGGTTCGTCGATGCAGGCCCTGCACGATGCGGCACGCATGATTATGACTGGCGATGCACAGGCGTGCCTGGTGGGCGGCGTGGAACATATGGGCCATGTGCCAATGAGCCATGGCGTTGATTTCCACCCGGGTATGAGCCGTAACGTAGCGAAAGCCGCGGGAATGATGGGGCTGACGGCAGAAATGCTCTCTCGTATGCACGGTATCAGCCGTGAAATGCAGGATGCCTTCGCCGCACGCTCACATGCTCGTGCCTGGGCTGCTACTCAGTCCGGTGCCTTTAAAAACGAGATCATCCCGACTGGCGGTCACGATGCCGATGGCGTGTTGAAACAGTTTAACTATGATGAAGTTATCCGTCCGGAAACCACTGTCGACGCGCTGTCCACCCTTCGCCCGGCATTCGATCCGGTCAGCGGTACCGTCACCGCGGGTACCTCTTCCGCGCTCTCTGATGGTGCTGCCGCGATGCTGGTAATGAGTGAGAGCCGTGCTCGTGAACTGGGTCTGACGCCGCGTGCGCGTATCCGCTCGATGGCCGTAGTCGGCTGTGACCCCTCAATCATGGGTTATGGTCCGGTTCCTGCCTCAAAGCTGGCGCTGAAAAAAACAGGACTCTCCACCAGCGACATCGGCTTGTTTGAGATGAACGAAGCCTTTGCCGCCCAGATCCTGCCGTGCATTAAAGATCTGGGGCTGATGGAGCAGATCGACGAGAAGATCAACCTCAATGGCGGGGCGATCGCACTGGGTCACCCACTGGGATGCTCTGGGGCGCGTATCAGTACCACCCTGCTCAACCTGATGGAACGCAAAGACGTGCAGTTCGGTCTGGCGACGATGTGTATCGGGTTAGGTCAGGGTATCGCGACAGTATTTGAGCGAGTGTAATCAAAGCATGCCGGGGGCGCTTCGCTTGCCCGGCCTACGAAAAGTTATCTCAAAGCCATTGGTGCCAGAACAAGGCGGCAAGTGAATGAACCCCGATGAGCTTACGTGTAGTAAGTGATTCGGGTGAATGAGCGCAGCCAACACAGTTATGGTGCCAATGGCGAAGAGAGAAAGTTTAGTTGCCGTTCTTCCCGCCTGTCAGGGGCGGGTTTTTTATTTCCCTGAACTACCACGTACCACCAACTGCACCGGCAGCAACAGATTCTCTTCCGGCTTGCCTTCCAGCAGTAAACGCAGTGCTTCGCGCCCCAGTTGCTGCTTATCAACCGCGATTGTAGTCAGCGGCGGATGTGACCAGGCCGCAGCATCAATATCATCAAATCCTACCAGCGCAAGATCTTCCGGAATACGAATCCCCTGCTGCGCGCAAACCCGTTGAACAACCATCGCCGCCGCATCGTTATAAGCAAAAATGGCATCGGGCGGTTCCGGCAGTCTGAGCAGTTCATTAACCGCCTCGACCAACGATTGCTCGGTATCCAGCAGCGGCGGTGCGATGGCTTCGAACTCTGGAGGCATCAGCAGACGGGCTTCATACAGTGCCCGGCGATAACCCTTTTCGCGCTGACAAATACTGTAGTGTGAGAGAGTACTGGCAAGAAAAGCGATACGGCTACGCCCCTGCTCGATCAAGTGTTTTGTCGCCAGATAGCCGCCCTGGGTATTGTCCGGATTGACGCATGGCAAACCTGGAGCCCACAGATCCACCAGCACCAGCGGCAATTTCATCTGTTGCAGCAACCCAAGCAATTCAGGCTCAAAAAATCCGGCGCAGATCAGCGCATCCGGCTGGTGCAGCATCACCTGCTCACTTACCGCATCGCCCGGACCGATAGAGAGAAAGCTCAGCGCAATACCCTGATCACGGCAGGCATCATCAATACCCAGTAACAGCTGCGAGTAAAACGGCAATGCCCGGCTAATATTGTGTTGTCGATGCAACAAAAACAGGACTCGCTTAAGCTTGTCACTGCGCAGGCGGGAAAAATCATAACCTTGCTGTTGTGCCACAGAAATAATGCGCAATCGGGTATCTTCACGCAATCCGGGTTGACCTTTTAGTGCGCGGGATACAGCCCCAACTGAGACGCCGCAGGCTTCGGCAATATCTCTGATACGTACAGGTTTCGTCATTTCATTCTCATTGATTTTCGCTGGCTTGTTGTGCTCCCAGCCAGGCCGCGCCGCGTACGCCGCTGCTGTCGCCGTGGCGGGCCTGAATAATCGGTGTATGGCACTGTTTACCAAATACGTACTGTGCCACGCGCGCCTGCAAACCTGAATACAGTATATCTATATTAGATACCCCGCCTCCCAGCACAATGACATCAGGGTCGAGTGTATTCACAATACTCGCCAACGCGCGCGCCAGTTGATCACTGTAACGCTCCCATAATAGGCAAGCGTCTGCATCACCCAATTCTACCTGCTGCATGATGTGAGGAACGCTGACATGTTGATGAGTGTGATTCATGTACTGGCGTTCCAGACCACTACCAGAGATAAAACTTTCAATACAGTTCTGTTGCCCGCAATAGCAGGTAACCACCTCACCATCCCGGGACTCATGGTAACGTGGCAATGCATTATGCCCCCACTCTCCAGCGCAGGCATTAGGACCGGAGATCAAACGGTTATCAATACACAATCCGCCTCCGCAGCCAGTACCGAGAATTACGCCAAATACCACACTGTGTCCGCGTCCACTGCCGTCCATAGCCTCTGACAGTGTAAAGCAGTTAGCATCGTTAGTGACGGGCACAGGCATCCCTAATGCGTGTTCAAGGTCACGGGTAAAAGCCTGTTGATTTAGCACCAGAATGTTGGAATTTTTAATTAATCCCTTGCTGTCTACGGCTCCAGGGACCCCGATACCGACCGACAAAGGTTGGTTAACGGTCTGCATAGCCTTAGCAATCATATCCGTCACGGCCTGGAAAAAATCGCCGTAGCTTTGCCTGGGTGTAGCGCATCGTTCGCGGTAAATAATCTCACCCGTTTTATCAATTACCACCGCTTCGATTTTAGTCCCGCCTATATCCAGTCCGAGCCTCATGGTGACCTCTCCTCTCATTGGCATCTCGCAGTTATGATGCTGCATAGAGTGCCTAATTTGTTTACTAAACAAATTGTGAGATGTCACAAAACGCTGTGATGTCTGCAAATAAATAGGAAAGTAATTTTGTTTACTAAAAATAATACGGTTTTGTAAAGCAGGAGATATACAAAGATGCTGGGCCAGCAACCGTCATGTGGAAGGTGGGGAATTTATCAATGCGCCGGCGGGGTTCCGGCGCACATCGCTTAAATAAACGCGAACGCGTCGCCAAACAGACGATCTTCACGTGCCTGACGTTCATTGCAGAACAGGTCGCGCGCGATTTTAGCCATCTCGAAACGCCCGGCGATATAAATATCATGTTCCGCCAGAGTGCCGTAATCCTGTAACACCGCCGTTAATACGGTTCCCGTACGACCACGCCAGCCCGTTTCAGGCTGTTCCACTACCGGCTCAACACGCAGGTTCGGATGATTAACTGACAGTGCCTCCAGTTCAGAGAGATCGTAGAGATGTTTCTCTTCTCGTCCGCCCCAGTAAATAGTGATATCCCGGTTTGGATTGCGCGTCAGTGCTGTCAGCAAAATCGAACGTACGTATGAAAACCCTGTGCCGCCAGCAATCAGGATCAGCGGACGATTCTCATCATCACGCAGCCAGGCTTCACCGTACGGGATATCGACCTTAATTTCCCGATCTTTCAGAATTCGGTCCATAACAGCCATGGCATAAAGATTTAGCTCAGAAGCACCCACGTGCAGCTCAATGAACCCGTGCTCATCCGGCGTAGATGCCATGGAGAACGGGCGTTTATCACGTTCGTCCATCACGACCATTAAATACTGACCAGCACGAAAGGAAAACGCCGCGTCCGGCACTAAACGTACGCGATATACGGTGTCAGTGATAGCTTCTACCGAGGTCACTTTACAGCTTAAGGTTGTCATGCGCTCTCTCTGTCGGATCAATAGGCAAAACGATCGCGCCTCAGGCGCTTTTGCCGTCATTAAAGATGGCTAATTCATCCCAAATTGCGTCAATACGCGCAGTCACTTCAGGATCTTTTTTAATCGGGCGTCCCCACTCTCGTTGGGTTTCACCCGGCCATTTATTTGTGGCATCCAGCCCCATTTTTGAACCAAGGCCGGAAACCGGCGAGGCAAAGTCCAGGTAATCAATCGGCGTATTCTCTACCAGTACCGTATCCCTGGCCGGGTCCATACGGGTAGTAATTGCCCAAATCACATCGTTCCAGTCACGTGCGTTGACATCATCATCGCAGACAATAACAAATTTGGTGTACATAAACTGACGCAAAAATGACCAAACGCCCATCATGACGCGTTTGGCATGGCCTGCGTACTGTTTTTTCATCGTCACCACGGCCAGCCGATAAGAACAACCTTCCGGCGGCAGATAAAAGTCGACGATTTCCGGGAACTGCTTTTGCAGAATAGGGACAAAGACTTCATTCAGCGCCACACCGAGCACCGCTGGCTCATCTGGTGGACGTCCGGTGTAGGTGGAGTGATAAATCGCATCTTCACGCTGGGTAATGTGGGTGACGGTGAAAACCGGGAAGCTATCCACTTCATTGTAATAACCCGTATGATCGCCATACGGTCCTTCCGGTGCCAGTTCACCCGGCTCGATATAGCCTTCCAGAACAATTTCAGCGCTGGCGGGTACTTCGAGATCGTTGGAGATACATTTGACAACTTCGGTCTTAGTGCCACGCAGCAGCCCAGCAAAGGCGTACTCTGATAATGTATCAGGCACAGGGGTCACAGCACCCAGGATGGTCGCTGGGTCTGCCCCTAACGCAACGGAGACAGGGAAACGCTCACCAGGGTGTGCAGCGCACCACTCCTGATAATCCAGCGCGCCGCCACGATGTGAAAGCCAACGCATAATGAGCTTATTTTTGCCAATCAACTGTTGGCGATAAATACCCAGATTCTGTCGCTCTTTATGCGGTCCACGCGTGACGGTGAGTCCCCATGTAATTAGCGGCGCTGCATCTTCCGGCCAGCAGGTCATGATCGGTATACGGTTTAAATCAACGTCATCGCCTGAGGATATTTTTTGCTGACAAGGCGCACCGCGTAGCCGTTTGGTCGGCATGTTAAGCACCTGCTTGAACTGCGGCAGCTTATCAAACAGATCGCGGAATCCTTTCGGCGGCTCCGGCTCTTTCAAAAACGCCAACAGCTTACCAACTTCCCTTAGTGCTGAGACATCTTCTTGCCCCATCCCCATGGCGACACGCTTCGGAGTGCCAAACAAATTGCACAGTACCGGCATTGAATAGCCTTTTGGATTCTCAAACAACAGCGCAGGCCCACCAGCACGCAAGGTGCGATCGGCAATTTCAGTGATCTCCAGATGGGGATCCACTGGAAGCGTAATGCGTTTGAGCTCGCCCTGCTGCTCAAGCTGCGTCAGGAAGTCGCGTAAATCGTGATATTTCATGGCGTCCATTTTGGCCTCTTTGTAAGCGCCTCATTATACGGCGTTCATCATTGTGATGCTGTATTTTTGTTAAATTAGCGTGAACTCTGGCAACCAACACCGATGAGGCTTGAAAGATGAAGTGTATAATGACTTTTGCTATGCTTGCGCTCAGAACAAGCGGATAAGAGTTATTATGCAAGCCTGGTATTTACTGTACTGCAAACGCGGGCAACTTCAGCGTGCCCAGGAACACCTGGAAAGACAAGCAGTAAACTGTCTGACGCCAATGATCACCCTGGAAAAAATGGTGCGTGGTAAACGTACCACAGTCAGTGAGCCACTTTTCCCTAATTACATGTTTGTCGAATTCGATCCGGAAGTGATCCACACCACGACCATCAATGCGACGCGTGGCGTCAGCCATTTTGTACGCTTTGGGGCAACACCAGCTACCGTTCCCTCTCCCGTTATTCACCAGCTTTCTATCTACAAGCCCGAGGGGATTGTAGACCCGGAAACGCCACATCCTGGCGACAGTGTCATTATCACTGAAGGGGCATTTGAAGGGTTGAAGGCGATTTTCACCGAACCCGACGGCGAAGCGCGTTCCATGCTCCTGCTTAACCTGTTGAATAAAGAGGTTAAGCAGAGCGTGAAAAATACCGGCTTTCGAAAGATATAAACAGACTCAGAAAGTCACTTCGAATAACGTTCTGACGTTGGCATCAATCGCCGTTGATAGCCACTGAGGGTCTTCCCCGCGCCAGTGCGCAATACGCTCAAGAATATGCGGCAGGTGCGCAGGTTCATTGCGCCGGGAAGTCGGCTTCACGGCCAGATCGCGTGGGAGTAAATAGGGAGCATCTGTTTCTATCAGCAGCCTTTCCACCGGGATAAAAGGCAGTAGCTCCCGTAGTTCCATACCCCGACGCTCATCGCAGACCCATCCGGTAATCCCGATATAAAGCCCTCTGTCCACGCAGTCCTGCATCTCCTGGCGCGAGCCAGTGAAACAGTGCAGCACTGCACCAGGGAGGCTGTCCAGCCAGGGTTCCAGCAGCGTCAGAAAACGTTCGTGGGCATCCCGACAATGCATGAAAACAGGCATCTGCAATTCGGCGGCAATACGCAATTGCGCCTCAAAAGCCCGTTCCTGTTCCTGTGGAGTGGAGTAATTACGATTGAAATCCAGGCCGCATTCACCAATGGCGACCACTTCGGACTGGTTCGCCAGTGCAATAATTTCCGCCTCTGTTGAGGATTGCCATTGGCTACTGTCATGCGGATGGACGCCTGCAGTGGACCAGCAATGTGGATAATGCTGTGCCAGCTTTAGCGCCTGCTGGCTTTCATGCAGGTTTGTTCCGGTCAGAAGCATGCCGTTTACACCGGCAGCAAAAGCGCGTGCTACAACCTCATCCCTGTCTTTCGCAAATTGTGAACTGGTTAGATTAACGCCAATATCAAACATGCTTCCTCCCATATGACAACCGCCCTTACGGGCGGCTGAATTTACTCTTCGGTTTTCTCGGTGGCGTCGGCTTCTTTTGCTTCTTCAGCCTCGTTGTCCTCATCTCGCGTACGTCGCTTACCGACATAGAAACGAGAGAAGAAAACACCCACTTCAAACAGGCAGTACATCGGTATAGCCAACAGCGTTTGCGAGAAGACATCTGGTGGAGTCAGTAACATCCCCACGACAAATGCCCCGACAACTACGTAAGGACGTTTCTTACGTAAATCATCAGGTGTCGTAATGCCCATCCAGCACAGCAATACAATGGCGACAGGAACCTCAAAAGAGACACCAAACGCCATAAACAGTGCCATGACAAAGCTGAGATAACTGGCAATGTCTGTCGAAACCTGCACGCCTTGCGGAGCTGTGTTGGCAAGGAAGCCAAACGCCAGCGGGAAGACGACAAAATAGGCGAATGCCATCCCGATATAGAACAACAGCGAACTTGAGACCAGCAGCGGCACGACAAGGCGGCGTTCATGCTTATACAAAGCAGGCGCGATAAATGCCCATACCTGGTACAGGATCACAGGTGCCGACAGGATCAGCGACACCATAAAGGTTAGCTTTATCGGGGTAAAGAACGGTGAAGCCACATCGGTGGCGATCATCGTTGCACCCTGAGGCATCTGCTTAATCAGCGGTGCCGCAACCATATGGTAAATGTCGTTGGCAAAATAAACCAACGCCAGAAAGATCACCATAACCGCAATAATGCAGTTCAGGAGTCGCTTACGCAGCTCAATAAGATGCGTGATGAGCGGTTGAGTATCTTCTACAGACATGTTTACGGTTTATCACTCGACGAGGGTGAGGATTCGACAGCAGGTGCAGCAGGTTTCTTTTCCGCGTCCATCGACGTAACGGAAGCAGTTTCCTTCAACTCCGGCGCGTCAGCACCCGTGGATTCCGGTTTTTGCTCCGGCGAACTGGCCTGTCCTTCAGCAGTAGCAGGGGTAACCCCCTCGTGCTGCGCTTCACTTCCTTTCACCACGGGGTTATGGATAGTGTGCGCTTCATCGCTCGCTTTCTCAGGATCGTGCACGCTGTAAGAACGCTTCATCGACTCAGCCGCTTCGCGCAGCTCATCCATCGATGCTTTCAGCTCCGGCGTTAAATTTGTCAGGCTCGCTTTTTCTACTTTCTTCAGGCTGTCCTGAAACTCCTGAAGCTTAAGCTCCTGGGTCAGTTCATTCTGCACGGTAGTTGCAAGAGAGCGCAGCGCACGGACCCAGCCCGCGACCGTTTTTACTGCCACTGGCAATCGTTGTGGCCCCAGAACGATGAGGCCGATAACGAACACCAATAACAGTTCGCTAAAACCGATATCAAACACGGATTATACCTGCTCTTTATCTTGGCTTTTGGCGTCTTCTTTCTTCACTTCACCCTGCTTATCGGTGATGGATTTAGCGGTAAAATCAGCGTCCTGGCTGGTTTTATCCTGCTTAGGTTCATCATCACCCATCGCTTTCTTGAAGCCTTTAATAGACGCGCCAAGGTCGGAACCGATGGAGCCGAGTTTCTTGGTGCCAAATAGCAGTACAACGATGACGGCAATGATCAACAACTGCCAAATACTGATACCACCCATACATGTTCCTCTGTCATAGATGATGAATTAATAAGGCCGTAGTATACGTTACACGACCTGCCTTGGGCGATGAAAAAATCAGCGCATTTTGCGCCAGCCGATCAGCCAGGCGAGAACACCACCCGCGATTAACCAGCCAGGCATAAGCCCCCACTCAGGACGGCTTACCAGCAGGAATGTCCCACTTAACAGCAACGTTGCGCCAATACCCAATAAATAACGGGATTGTCCCTGACGTACGTGATTCGCATGAAGCTCGCGCGCAATCTTATCAACACTGTGCTGTAAATATTTGCCCTGGCGCAAACTGTCATACACCAGTTCAGGTATTTCTGGCATTTTTTCGACCCAGAACGGTGCTTTTTCTTTAAATGCCCTGACAAGCGCCGGAATACCTACCTGATCTTTGATCCAGGATTCAAGGAAAGGCTTGGCCGTTTTCCACAAATCCAACTGAGGATAGAGCTGTCGGCCAACACCCTCAACGTACAACAGCGTCTTCTGTAACAACACCAGTTGAGGCTGGACTTCCATATTAAATCGACGCGCCGTATTGAACAGATTCAACAGCACGTGACCAAAGGAGATCTCTGCCAGCGGCTTTTCGAAGATCGGCTCACACACGGTACGAATGGCAAATTCAAATTCTTCAACATTGGTATCGGGGGGTACCCAACCAGAATCGACATGTAGCTCGGCAACCTTACGGTAATCGCGATTAAAAAACGCAATAAAGTTTTCAGCCAGATAGCGCTTATCTTCTTTATTTAATGAGCCCACGATCCCGCAATCAATACCGATGTATTTCGGGTTTTCAGGGTGCTCATAGCTGACGAAAATGTTACCCGGGTGCATATCGGCATGGAAAAAACTGTCGCGGAATACCTGAGTAAAGAAGACCTGAACACCACGCTCGGCCAACAGCTTCATGTTGGTGCCGTTCTTCTCTAGCGTTGCAACATCCGAAACAGGAATACCGTAAATACGCTCCATCACCATCATGTTCTGACTGCAATAGTCGGAATACACTTCCGGGATATACAGCATCGGGCTGTCTTCAAAATTGCGTCGCAGTTGAATGGCGTTTGCCGACTCACGCAGCAGGTTCAGCTCGTCAATCAATGTTTTTTCATATTCACGGACCACTTCGGTTGGCCGTAGACGACGTCCGTCCGGCAACAGGCGAGGGACCCAGCGAGCAAGACGATAGATCAGTTTTAAATCGGCTTTGATTACCGGCAGGATATCCGGACGAATAACCTTGATCACCACCTCTTTGCCATTCGACTTCAGTCGCGCGGTATGCACCTGAGCAATAGACGCAGATGCCAGTGGTGTGATCTCAAAATCATCAAACCACTCTTCAACAGGTAGCCCACCCATTGCTTCTTCAATCTGTTCTTTTGCTCGTTGTCCATCGAATGGAGCAACCCGATCCTGCAACAGAGCGAGCTGATCAGCGATATGCGGCGGAAACAGATCACGACGGGTGGAGAGCATTTGACCAAATTTGATCCACACCGGCCCCAATTCCTGCAAAGCCAGTCTCAGCCTTTCACCCAGCGGCTTATCTTTATGTCGGTTTGGCATCCAAAACAATGTGTAACGCCACAAACGGAGAGGCAGCGTAATACGCATTTTGGGGATGAGTTCATCAAGACCGTAGCTTAAAAAAGTGCGAATGATGAAATAAAGGCGCCGTACTTCTCCTGGCGTCATTTGGCCTCCAGTTTTTCCAGCCGTCTGGCCAGAGATTCAACCGCGCGCTCAACCGCTGCCGTTTCTTCCGCAAACCATGCAACTTCAAGCGGGCCAGGGGCCATACGCCACTCTTCAGTGATCGCTTCGGCAACATAACGTTGCTGACGTTGAATGCCACGACGCAGGAACTTCGCGCCACCGCGCAGGACTTTGCTAACACCTTCCGCGACGATATCACCGGTATAAGGTGCTAATAGCTCTGCAGGGTCAAATTCCGCCAGGTCAGCCAGAGCCACAAAGTTCTGCACCACCTGAATATCGCCCTGCACTTCCAGTTCGCCGCTACGAATAAGCGTGGTGAGCTGCTGCCGGTCGCGTAATTTTGGTAACACGCTGGCATGTGTGATCACGGTGCAATCTGCTTCGCCTTCCCATGCCCCCAGCACATCGACCTGGCGCTCACTGAACACCAGGACTAACGGCGTAGAAAATCCTTTGAGATCAACACGCAGTACCTTGCTCTGCAAACGCGTTCGGGCTGATTTTAGCGCAGGTGAACGATACAGAAAGGTGTTGAGCAGATTTTCAGCGCCAGCGGTCACTAAGGGTTTTAAAGGCATCCCCGGTCCTCCTGTCAGAACTTGTAACCACGATGCAGCGCAACAACACCTGCCGTCAGGTTGTAGTAATCAACACTTTCAAACCCGGCATCTTGCATCATTGCTTTTAACGTGTCCTGATCGGGATGCATACGGATAGACTCAGCCAAATAGCGGTAGCTATCTGCGTCGCTCGCAACCATCGAACCAATACGTGGCAAGATATGGAAAGAGTACGCATCATACGCTTTGCTCAGCGGTTCGATGATCGGTTTGGAGAATTCCAGCACCAGTAAGCGCCCACCAGGTTTCAACACACGATACATCGAGCGTAGCGCTTTCTCTTTATCCGTAACGTTACGCAGGCCGAAAGAAATGGTGATGCAATCAAAGGTATTGTCAGGGAACGGCAGTGCCTCAGCATTTGCCTGGACATATTCAACGTTACCAATCACGCCAATATTGCGTAGCTTTTCGCGACCCATTTTGAGCATTGAGTCATTGATATCTGCCAGAATAACCTTACCGGTTTCACCAACCATGCGAGAAAATTTCGCCGTCAGATCGCCCGTGCCGCCCGCTAAATCCAGAACGGTTTGTCCACGACGCACGCCACTACAGTCAATGGTGAAGCGCTTCCACAAACGATGAATGCCAAATGACATTAAGTCATTCATAACGTCATATTTAGACGCCACAGAATGAAAAACGTGGGCCACCATGTCAGCTTTCTGCTCTTTAGCGACGGTCTGAAAGCCAAAGTGCGTCGTTTCTTGTGAATTATCCACCATCTCAGTGCCTGCTCATCCAAAAAATGTTCGAGAAGTGTAACAGATTGGGCCAATTTGCCCTACCCTTCTGCCGGGTTCAACTACCCCAAATGGGCTAGCTCGATTGCTGATTTACCGCCGCATTATCGGCGTATGTCTCTTCTTGTTGCGCCTCGGAGACCGAGCGCAAACGGTACTCTTCATCCTGACTCGTGGCATGTTCAGCCAACTCAGGATTAATCTCACGCTTAATTTCCACGCCTAAGCCGCGGAAGGCTTCCGCCTGTGATAAGACATTTCCACGCCCCGAAGAGAGCTTCTTCATTGCCTGTCGGTAGTTATCCTGGGCTTTGTCCAGGCTTTGGCCGATTGCCGACATATCATCCACAAACAGGCGCATCTTGTCATAAAGTTTACTGGCCCGATCCGCAATTTGTTGCGCGTTGCGGCTTTGATGCTCATAGCGCCACAGGTTAGCGATCGTACGTAATGCCACCAACAACGTCGTGGGGCTGACCAGCATAATGTTATTTTTAAGCGCTTCGGTAATCAGTTCGGGCTGTCTGTCCAGCGCCAGCAGGAAAGCAGGTTCGACGGGGATAAACATCAGCACATAGTCCAGCGTACGCAGCCCTGGAAGCTGTTGATAATCTTTACGACCCAGCAGACGAATATGATTTCGCACAGAGGCGATATGCTCCTGCAGCGCACCCTCCCGGGTGTATTCATCTTCTGCATTAAAGTAGCGTTCATAGGCCACCAGCGTCATTTTCGCATCGATCACCACGTCTTTGCCCTGCGGCAATCGGACAATAACATCCGGTTGCATCCGTGAGCGCGTATCATTCTCGATGCTAACCTGGGTTTCGTATTCATAGCCTTCCCGCAGACCAGAGGCTTCAAGCACCCGCGTAAGTACCACCTCTCCCCAGTTTCCCTGTGTTTTGTTATCACCTTTCAATGCCCGTGTCAGGTTAACGGCTTCCTGCGCCATCTGCGCGTTCAGTTGCTGGAGATTACGAATTTCGTGTGCCAGGGTGTGGCGCTCTTGCGCCTCTTTACCAAAGCTATCCTGAACCTGGCGGCGAAAACCGTCCAGCTGTTCGCGTAATGGTGTCAGCAGACTGTTAAGGCTTTGGCGATTTTGCTCATCTACCCGACGGTTACTGTGTTCGAAAATGCGGTTCGCCAGATTCTCGAACTGTTCGCTCAGGCGCTGTTCGCTGTTGATCATCTGGCGAATTTTATCTTCCGCATGCTGCTGCGTTGCTTCCAGACGGGTGGTGACTTCCCGGAGATCGGCCTCCAGTGAGGTATTGATACTCTGCAGGCTACGGAGTTCGTTATTCAGCAGCTCGCATTCGTCACGCCAGTGGGCTTCCTGCGAGAGCTGTTGCCGGGCTGCACTGAGGGCAATATCCAGTTCTCGTCGTTCTTCGATGAGGTCTGCGCGGATCTGATCGGCGCGCGCTTTTGTCGCCAGCCAGCCCACCAGCAGCCCTGCAGCTAATGCCAGCACGGCACTCATCAAAATTGAAATATCCACAACGCCCCCTTACAGCAACGACTTACCCGCACAAAATAGAATTGTGCTGTATAAACGTCCAGTTTAAAAGGAATTTCCTGCGAGGTGCTACGCAAAATAAAAAGGCCGAACACGTCGGCCTTTTAGCAAAGAAGGGAGAATTACAGTAAACGGCGTGCGGCTTCTACCACGATTTTCACCGCGTGGCTTTCCGTTTGCTTCATCGTTTCTGCATTCGGGATCTCTTGCTGAGTACGGTTGACGATAACGCCAGCAACCATACCTGCACGCAGACCCTGGCTTGCGCACATGGTCAGCAGCGTCGCAGATTCCATTTCATAGTTCATGACGCCCATCGACTGCCACTCTTCCATAGAGCCTTTGAAACGGCTCACTACGCGGCCAGAGAAGGTGTCATAACGCTCCTGGCCCGGGTAGAAGGTGTCTGAAGACGCGGTAACGCCTACGTGAGTAGTCGCACCGATAGATTTCGCCGCTTCCACCAGCGCGGTGGTGCACTCAAAGTCTGCAACAGCCGGGAATTCCATTGGTGCAAAGTGCAGGCTCGCACCGTCCAGACGGACAGATGCGGTAGTCACCAGTACATCACCCACATTGATATGCGGCTGAATAGCGCCAGTCGTACCGATACGCAGGAAGGTACGGATGCCCAGTTGCGCCAGTTCTTCTACGGCGATGGAGGTGGACGGGCCGCCGATACCGGTAGAGCAAACGATCACGGCTTTACCATCCAGTTCAGCACGCCAGGTAGTGAACTCGCGATGAGATGCCAGCTTGACCGGCTTATCCATCAGCGCGGCGATCTTTTCCACACGCTCCGGGTCGCCAGGGACGATAGCGAGCTGGGCCCCTTGTAAATCGTTCTTAGTGAGGCCGAGATGAAAAACATCAGACTTAGACATAAAAACTCCTCTGTGAATCGGTTTTGTCAGAAGAAGCAAAAACACACTTTACCGAAGGCATAAACATCTTTTCGTGACAGCCATCACTATGACGCAAATCAATTGCATTGATTTACCGTGAAATGGTGATGACCATCACATTAATGGCGCAATGTAAGGAAGCCTTGCACAAAAGATAGACCGTTTGAGGCAATGTGGTTCGTTGCATGTGTCTATAGTTAACAATGCGCTATTTTGCATAATATTTAAGGGTACGGAGAATACCATGACAACACGACAATCTGGTTTTGCACCTGCTGTATCCCCACCGGCGTCCACGACGGTTCATACCCCGGATCACGCGATTATCGCCGGAGTGACATCAATTCCATCACAAGGCGATGATATGCCTGCGTATCACGCACGACCGCAACAGACCGATGGCCCGCTGCCCGTCGTCATTGTCGTGCAAGAAATTTTTGGTCTTCATGAGCACATTCGTGATGTTTGCCGTCGACTGGCGCTGGAAGGTTATCTGGCTATCGCACCCGAACTCTATTTTCGCGAGGGCGATCCCAGTGATTTTGCCGATATCCCGACGCTTCTAAGCGGCCTGGTGGCAAAAGTTCCCGACTCACAGGTCCTGGCGGATCTGGATCATGTTGCCAGTTGGGCCTCCCGCAACGGCGGCGATGTGCATCAATTAATGATGACGGGTTTTTGCTGGGGTGGACGTATTACCTGGCTGTATGCCGCACACAATCCACAGCTAAAAGCGGCGGTGGCGTGGTATGGCAAATTGGTTGGCGATAAAACGCTGAACTCCCCCAAACACCCTGTCGATATTGCCACCGATCTGAACGCTCCCGTGTTGGGACTGTATGGCGGCCAGGATACCAGTATTCCACAGGACAGCGTGGAAACCATGCGTCAGGCACTGCGTGCCGCCAATGCTAAAGCGGAAATCGTCGTCTATCCCGATGCTGGCCATGCGTTTAATGCCGATTATCGCCCGAGCTATCACGAAGAGTCCGCGAAGGATGGCTGGCAGAGAATGCTGGAGTGGTTTGCGCAATACGGTGAGAAGAAGTAAGTATCGCCAGGCAAACCGATCATCAAAACGGAGGCTAACGCCTCCGTTTTATTTTTAAGCCTGACGCAGATTCTGCGCGGCCTTCACCATGTTAGCCAGCGCTGCCCGAGTTTCCGGCCAGCCGCGCGTTTTCAGGCCACAGTCCGGGTTCACCCACAGACGCTCAGCCGGAATACGCTGTTCCGCTTTCTTCAGCAGGGCCTCAATCCACTCCACGCTCGGGACGTTGGGTGAGTGAATATCATAGACGCCCGGCCCGATTTCGTTCGGGTAATCAAACTCTTCAAACGACTCCAGTAACTCCATGTCGGAACGCGAGGTTTCAATGGTGATCACGTCCGCATCCAGCGCAGCAATGGAATCCATGATGTCGTTAAACTCGCAGTAACACATATGGGTGTGGATCTGAGTTTCATCCCTCGCCACCGCTGCGTTGATGCGGAAGGCTTCCACGCCCCATTCCAGATATGCCGCCCAGTCACTGCGACGCAGCGGCAGGCCTTCACGCAGTGCAGGTTCATCAATCTGAATAATACCGATACCCGCCGCTTCCAGATCTGCCACTTCATCACGCAGCGCCAACGCAATCTGTTTCGCGATCGTTTCACGGGTCACATCTTCACGCGGGAACGACCAGCAAAGAATGGTCACCGGTCCGGTCAGCATGCCTTTAACCGGTTTGTCAGTCAGCGACTGCGCGTATTTAGCCCACTCAACGGTAATCGCTTCCGGACGGCTGACATCGCCAATAACAACCGGTGGTTTCACACAACGTGAGCCGTAGCTCTGCACCCAGCCATTCTGGGTAAAGACGAAGCCGTCCAGATGTTCGCCAAAGTATTCGACCATGTCGTTACGTTCAGCTTCACCGTGTACCAGTACGTCGAGGCCCAGACGTTCCTGCTCAACAATCGCCTGTTTGATATGTTCTGCGATCCCCGTACGGTAGTTGCCTGCATCCAGGTTGCCCTTTTTGAAGTCCAGGCGCAGACCGCGAATCTCCGTGGTTTGCGGGAATGAGCCGATAGTGGTGGTCGGCCATGCTGGCAGATTAAAGCGGGCACGTTGCGCCTCGGCGCGAACCGGGTAAGCGTTGGCGCGTTGGCTGTCCTGGGCGGTGATCGCCGCCAGACGTTTTTCCACTGCGGCGTTGTGTACACGGGTGGAGTGGCTACGCGCCTGAATCGGTGCGCTCCATTCAACCAGCGCCGCGGTATCACCGCTGTTCAGCGCATCACGCAGTAGCGCCAGCTCTCCGCATTTTTGCAGCGCGAAGGCAAACCAACTCTTCACTTCGGCATCCAGACGGGTTTCAACACTCAGGTCAATTGGGCTGTGCAGCAGAGAGCATGAAGAAGCCACCCACAGCGAGCGTTTCCCGACGATATCTTTAATTTGCGCGTATTTTTCGCTGAGATCGGCGCGCCAGACATTACGACCATTTACCAGACCCGCTGACAGCAGCCAGTCGGCAGGCAGGCGTTTGTGCAGCTCGGCAACATCATCTTTGCCATGGACCAGGTCAACATGCAGACCCTGCACCGGCAGCGCGGTAATGGTCTCCAGGTTTGGCGTTACGCCTTCGAAGTAGGTGGTCAGCAGCAACTTCACCTGGCCCTGCAGGGCGTTATAAGCCGGTTTAAAGGCATTCAGCCACACTTGCGGCAGCTCCAGTACCAGAGCAGGTTCATCAATCTGCACCCACTCAATACCGCGTTTCGCCAGCTCAGCCAGCACCTGCTGGTAAACCGGCAGAATGTCGTTGAGCAGGTTCAGGCGGTCAAACTGTTCACCCTTCACTTTCCCCAGCCAGAGGTAAGTTACCGGGCCAAGCAGTACGGGTTTTACCTTGTGACCGAGCGCCAGCGCTTCGTCCACTTCATCCAGCAGTTGGGTCCAGGTCAGTTTGAACTGCTGACCTTTGGTGAACTCCGGCACCATGTAGTGATAGTTGGTATTAAACCATTTGGTCATTTCTGCCGCCGCCGCCGGTTCACCCGTCGGTGCACGGCCACGGCCAATACGGAATAAGGTATCGATATCGACGGAGCCATCTTTATTTTGATGGCGAACCGGGACGTTGCCGAGCAGCAGGCTGGTGGTCAGGACGTGATCGTACCAGGCAAAATCACCCACCGGCAGCAGGTCTATACCCGCCTGTTTCTGCTGATCCCAGTGGCGGGCACGCAGCTCGCGGCCAACGGTCAGCAAATCTTCACGGGAAGAATTACCCGCCCAGTAACTTTCTTGCGCTTTTTTCAACTCGCGACGCAGGCCAACGCGAGGAAAACCGAGGGTGTGATTCAATATTGTCATTTTTCTTCCTCTAATTATATGTAAATCCTATGGATTTTGAATTTAGGGAAGGCGGCAAGTTTGTTCATCCCCGGGAGCTTACTGAAGTAAGAGACCGGGGTGGAGAAACGCAGCCAACGCACCATAAATTTAAAAGACGAAGGATTTTAGCCGTCCAGATGTTTACACATCCATATTTGCCAGTTACTGTATATTCCTCAAGCGCAATTTGTTCATGCCGAAGTGAAGGACTTTCATGATCGAGATTAAACACCTGAAAACGCTCCAGGCGTTGCGGAACAGTGGCTCTCTGGCAGCAGCAGCGGCCACGTTGCATCAGACGCAATCCGCCCTTTCTCACCAGTTCAGCGATCTGGAGCAGCGCCTTGGCTTTCGGCTTTTTGTCCGCAAGAGCCAGCCTTTGCGTTTTACGCCACAGGGTGAAATTCTGCTCCAGTTGGCAAACCAGGTATTGCCGCAAATAGGTCGCGCGCTACAGGCATGCAACGAACCGCAGCAAACCCGATTACGTATCGCGATTGAATGCCACAGTTGCATTCAGTGGCTGACGCCCGCGTTGGAGAATTTTCGTGCCAACTGGCCGCAGGTGGAGATGGATTTTAAATCTGGCGTGACCTTCGATCCGCAACCGGCGTTACAGCAGGATGAGCTGGATCTGGTGATGACATCCGATATTCTGCCGCGCAGCGGATTGCACTATTCACCGATGTTCGATTTTGAAGTACGCCTGATCCTGGCCCCCGACCATCCACTGGCCAGCAAAACGCAAATCACGCCGGAAGATTTGGCCAGCGAAACTCTGCTTATTTATCCGGTGCAGCGTAGTCGGTTGGATGTCTGGCGGCATTTCCTGCAGCCCGCAGGCATCAGTCCGTCGCTGAAGAGTGTGGATAACACACTGCTGCTGATTCAGATGGTTGCCGCAAAAATGGGTATCGCGGCTTTGCCGCACTGGGTAGTAGAGAGTTTTGAACACCAGGGTCTGGTCGTAACCAAAACCCTGGGCGATGGGTTGTGGAGCCGACTGTACGCCGCCGTTCGCGACGGAGAACAGCGCCAGCCGGTAACAGAAGCGTTTATTCGTTCAGCGCGGAATCACGCCTGTGACCACCTGCCGTTTGTGCGGAGTGCGGAACGACCCACTTACGATGTACCCACAGTGAAGCCACTATCACAGCCGCGCCAATGATAAAGCTTGGCCAGTGCGGTTGTTGGTGCCAGATAGCCAGATTGACCAGCAGCCCCGCCGGCACATGCATATTGTTCATAATGCCCAACGTACCGGCATCCACCTGGGTCGCGCCGTAGTTCCACATAAAGTAACCAATGCCGGACGCCGCCACGCCAAGAAACACCAGAATTCCCCACTGTAGCGGGGTTGCAGGCATTTTCTGCGCATTGCCCAGCATGAACCAGGCCACGACCGCCACCATAAAGGCGCCCATGTAAAACCAGGCAAAGGCGTTGTGTTGTGGCATCGGGCGCGTTTCCATCAGGCGTTTGTAACCCACCATACCGATGGCAAAGCTAATGTTAGAAAGCTGTACCAGCAGCAGGCCGGTCCAGAAGTGGCTGGTCACCTGATCGTAACGGATAATCCCTGCGCCAATTACCGCCAGTAGTGCGCTGAACGCATAGCTCCAACGTAAACGGCGCCCGCTCATCAGGTCATAAATTAGCGTAATGTACAACGGTGTCAGAACGGTAAAGAGCAGCAACTCTGAAACCGTCAGATACAGATAGGCGTGAAAACTCAGCATATACATAATGCCAAGCTGCATGGCTCCCACCAGCATATACAGCGCGATTGTTTTTACGCTGTGCCCACGGGTACGCAAAAACGGTAAAAACACCAGAGCCGCCAGCCCAACGCGCACCAGCACCGCAAAATAGCTATCGACATGACCGGCAAGGTACTCGCCAAACAGGCTGAAGGAAAAGGCCCACAGAATTGTGGTAATGATGAGTAACGCCACAATGGATGTCTCTTAACAAAAGGTACACCCATTGTAGCGAAGAACAAGGTTGACAACTGGTCAACTAACGACCAACAACGTTACTGCAGAAAAAGCTCTCGCAGATAATGCGGCACGGCATCATCGGCATTGAGGCCAATCACGTCCAGTTCCGGATGCAGATCCTTCAGGCGTTGATGCGCGTTGCCCATGATACAGCCTTTGCCTGCCATGGAGAGCATCTCCGCATCGTTCATACCGTCGCCGAAGGCGATACAGTCCTTCAGGCTATAGCCCATCGCTTTCGCCACAGCTTCCAGCGCATGGCCTTTCGACACGCCACCTGCCATCACTTCCAGACACGTCAGTGTGGAGAAACTGACGTTCACGCGATCGCCCCAGCGGGCGTTAATCGCCTGTTCCAGCGGCAGCAACCTTTCGTGAGAATCGGTGGTGAAAAACACTTTGCTGACGCCTTCCGGCTCCAGCAGAGCAGGTTCAAACAGTGAATAATTGAATACCGCCTCTTTAAAGAAACGCATTTCTTCCGGGCGGTGGCGGTTCATGAACCACTCATCATCGCGGTAAACATTCGTCACGATATCCGGGTTGGCGTTCACAACGCCAAACAGATCGCTGGCAATGTCGCGATCCAGGTTGTGGGAAAACACCAGATTTCCGTCAGGATCGTGCACGCGGGCACCGTTGGACGTGATCATGTAGGTTTTAATGCCGAGGTTATCGCGAATTTGCCCCACATCAACATGATGACGACCGGTGGCAAACACGAAGTGAACACCGCGAGCCGTCAGAAGTTTCAGCGTCTCTTTGGCATAAGGGGACAAAGTATGGTCGGGAGAAAGCAGCGTACCGTCTAAATCAGACGCAACAACCTGATACATAAGAAAATTAAACCTCTAGGAAAAGCGAGTTCCGCTGGATGAGTTATGCCTGTTGAAAAAATCAACAATGGCGTTAAGCGCGACTGAGCGCATTGCGTCCTTTTCGAAAAGGATCTCATGGTACGCGCCTTTTATGACAAGCGGCTGACCTCCTTCTACCGGATGGCCTGCTGCAGCGCGGAGTTCACAAAAACGATCGTGCATGCGGTTATCCACCACACGCTCTTCTTCGGCCTGAATAAGCAGCGCTGGCGTTGCGTCATCACCCGCTCCGGCCAGAACCTGTTCGCCCGCCTGAATACCTTCACGCACCCAGTGATAGGTAGGGCCACCCACACGTAACCGCGGATCATCTGCGTAAAAGCGTAGGTTACGCCGATAGCGCTGTCGACTATGGGTTAGTGCATTCATACCGAATGGCAGCGCCCGCCAGCGGCCGGTCCCCATCGCATAGCCTTCACGGATGCGTGGATGCCCTTCGGCCCAGTCAAGAATGTGGCGCACCATCCAGTCGGGAAAACGCATCACGATACCAAACATGGGCGCACAAAGCGCAATGGCATCACATTGATTGGGATGGCGCTGCAGGAACAAGGTGGCAATCGCACCGCCCATGGAATGTGCCAGTATATAGCGTTTTCGCCACGGGCCAGGCTGTACTTCCTGCTGCCAGAAGGCGGCTAAATCATCGACGTAGTCATTAAAGTTATCGACATGACCACGATGCGGGTCCGATAACATCCGCCCGGAACGCCCCTGACCACGGTGATCGATAATGAGTACGTCAAAACCAGAATGAAACAGGTCATACGCCAGCTCAGCGTATTTCACATAGCTTTCAATGCGCCCAGGACAGACAACGATGACGCGATCGTTTTTTTCGGCACGAAAGCGAACAAAATGTACGGGAACATCATCTACACCCGTAAACTCCGCTTCCTCCCGTTGCTGCCAGAAATCTGTCAGTGGACCCATGGAAAAAGCGGCAAACGCGTTTTCTCTTGTTTCCCAGTCTTTTTGCTGCTGAAACATCGGGTATCCAGCCTCGCTGACCAAGTAAAATCGTTTTTTTCGCCGCGCCTGATACAACGCAACGGCAGTAGCGTATTGTGGCATAAAAATAGACAATCCGGGAGTTTCTCATGACCTTTGAATGGTGGTTCGCCTACCTGCTGACCTCTATTATTTTGAGCTTGTCTCCGGGCTCTGGCGCAATCAATACCATGACAACCGCCATCAGCCACGGCTATCGTGGCGCCAGCGCCTCTATTGCCGGTTTGCAGACCGGGCTTGGCATTCATATCGTACTGGTTGGTGTTGGGCTGGGGACACTGTTCTCACGTTCAGTCATCGCGTTTGAAGTACTGAAGTGGGCGGGAGCGGCCTATTTGATTTGGTTGGGTATTCAGCAATGGCGGGCAGCGGGCGCTATCGATCTGAACACCATGGCGAACACGCAAACACGCAGCCGCCTGTTCAAAAGGGCGGTTTTCGTTAACCTGACCAACCCTAAAAGCATTGTTTTTCTTGCCGCCCTGTTCCCACAGTTCATCATGCCGCAAGAACCTCAGGTCATGCAGTATGTGGTGCTTGGTATCACCACCATTGTTGTCGATATCATTGTGATGATCGGTTACGCGACGCTGGCCACCCGCATTGCAGGCTGGATTAAGGGGCCAAAGCAAATGAAGGCGCTGAACAAGGTGTTTGGTTCACTGTTTATGCTGATAGGTGCCCTGCTGGCGTCAGCAAGGCATGCCTAGCAAATGGAACGACGCTCGCAATGAAATGCTAACAGTAAGAGCGTTTGGACATGAGTTCTCGTACTTCGCCGCAAAGGTAGAAAAGCCTTTAATTTTGTACTGTTAGACGTTGATTGCTAATGCCAGAATGCCGCCATATTCACTTCTCACGGATGATGCACGATGGCGGAAGCAACAACACCACATGACGCAGTCTTTAAGACCTTCCTCTCCCGCGTGGAAACCGCGCGGGACTTTATCGAACTTCATCTTCCTCCCTCGTTAATCAAAATCTGCAAGCTGGAAACGCTCCGTCTGGAATCAGGCAGCTTTGTGGAGGACGATCTGCGCCCCTATTTCAGCGATATTCTCTACTCACTGGAGACCACCAGTGGGCATGGCTATGTACATGTGCTCATTGAGCATCAAAGCTCACCGGACAAGCACATGTCATTTCGCCTGATGCGCTACGCTATCGCAGCGATGCAACGTCATCTTGAGGCGGGAAACGACACGTTACCGCTGGTTATTCCAGTGCTCTTTTACCATGGCAAGCAAAGTCCATGGCAAGGCTCAATGAACTGGTTGGATCACTTTGAGGATTCAGCGACCGCCCTTCAACTTTACAGCACACCGTTTCCGTTGGTGGATGTGACGGTTATTCCAGATGATGAGATTATGCAGCATCGCAGTATGGCGGCGCTGACATTAGTACAAAAACATATTCGCCAGCGCGATATGGCGCAGCTGCTGGATAAACTTACCCGCCTGTTTATGCTGAATAAGATGAGCGGACAACAAATAACCGTGCTGGTAAACTACATGGTGCAAGCAGGGAATACACAAGATGTTCAGACATTATTGTATAAGCTGGCACAGCGTGTGCCGCAGCATGGAGACAAACTGATGACAATGGCGGATCAGCTAAAACAGATAGGCCGTGAAGAAGGGAGGCGCCTTGCCCTTACTGATGTAGCAAAAGCAATGCTCAAGCGAGGTCTTGATACCGACGCAATTATGGAAATGACCGGCCTTTCGAAGGACGAGTTACAGAAACTTGCGCAATAAATCGCATTCCGCCTGGGTCCCCCAGGCGGATAACCGACTTAGCGCGAAATGATCAGGTGAATGCCGAAACCTGCAAACAGTGCGCCAGCGAATCCATCGATCCACTTCGCCAGACGCTGATAACCGCGGCGCATTTTCGGTAGCGCAAACAGGCTGGCGACTACGGTAAACCACGCTAGCGTTTCCACGATGATTAGGGCAAAGATCCCCCAGCGCGCGCCCGTTCCTACGTTATCGCCAACGAACAATGAGAACACGGAGCCAAAGTAAATAATGGCTTTCGGGTTCGCCAGATTGGTGAGTAGACCTTTTAAAAAGCTGCGCCCGCTCTGTGCCAGTTCAACCTGTGGTGTTGGAGTCGCAACATTCTGCTTTTTAAACGCACCGCGCAGCATCTGGTAGCCCATCCAACACAGATACAGCCCCCCGCCGACCATAATAATGGTATGCAGCCAGGCCATTTTTTCGATAATCAGGTGTAAACCGAGCAGTGCCACGCCAGCCCATACCATGACGCCACAGGTAATACCCAGCACACCCATCATCGCTTCTTTACGCGAACGGCTCACAGCTGTTTGAGAGACAAAGAAAAAATCGGGACCGGGACTCATCAGTGCAACGATATGCACCAACGCAACGGTGAAAAATAGCGTTAACATAAAAATGACTCGCGGGGGAAATAGTTCAGTGAGTCACCATCCTGGCACTTTTTTGCCCGGCTGACTACTCTTCGTCGTCGCCATCAACGTGCGCACGAATAAGCGCCATAAACTCTTTGCCGAAACGCTCAAGTTTACGCATGCCCACGCCGTTGACGCTTAACATTTCGCTCGGAGAAACCGGCATCTGCTCGGCCATTTCTATCAGCGTCGCATCGTTGAAAACCACATACGGCGGGATATTTTCTTCATCGGCAATCGCCTTACGCAGCTTACGCAATTTGGCGAAGAGCTTGCGGTCGTAGTTGCCACCGAAGGATTTCTGCATCGCACGCGGTTTCAGCGCCACAATACGCGGCACGGCAAGTTGTAACGAGATTTCGCCACGCAGAACCGGTCGTGCGGCTTCGGTTAACTGTAACGCAGAGTGATGGGCAATATTCTGCGTCACCAGACCAAGGTGAATCAATTGGCGGATCACACTCACCCAATGTTCATGGCTCTGTTCACGACCAATGCCATAGACCGGCAGCTTGTCATGAGCCAGCTCGCGAATACGTTGGTTATTGGCTCCGCGTAAGACTTCCACGACATACCCCATACCAAAGCGTTGGTTGACGCGGTAGATTGTCGACAGCGCCTTACGCGCATCCATTAAACCATCGTACTGTTTTGGCGGATCGAGACAAATATCGCAGTTGCCGCACGGCTCCTGACGTCCTTCACCAAAATAATTCAGCAATACCAGACGACGACAGGTTTGCGCCTCGGCAAACGCTCCCATCGCATTGAGTTTATGCCGTTCAATATCCAGTAACTGCCCGGCTGGTTTCTCTTCCAGGCAACGCCGTAACCATGCCATATCAGCGGGATCGTAAAACAGCATCGCTTCCGCAGGCAGGCCATCGCGCCCGGCACGACCGGTTTCCTGGTAATAGGATTCGATGTTACGCGGGATATCAAAATGCACCACAAAGCGTACGTTAGGTTTGTTGATTCCCATCCCGAACGCTACGGTCGCCACCACGATTTGCAGGTCATCGCGTTGGAATTTTTCCTGCACCTCGGCACGTACACTGTTTTCCAGTCCAGCATGATAGGCACCCGCGCTGATGCCACGACTTTGCAGACGCGCTGCGGTGTCTTCGACCTTCGCGCGGCTGTTACAGTAAATAATGCCGGACTTGCCGCGCTGTTCTTGTACATAGCGCATCAGCTGATCGAGCGGCTTAAACTTCTCCATCAGCATGTAGCGAATATTCGGCCGGTCAAAACTGCTGATCTGAATGAGCGGATCGTTCAACCCCAGCAGACGCACAATATCCAGGCGAGTGGTGTCATCAGCAGTCGCGGTCAGCGCCACGAACGGCAGCGTCGGGAAACGCTGACGCAATTGACCCAACGCGGCGTATTCAGGGCGGAAATCGTGCCCCCATTGTGAGATGCAGTGTGCTTCATCAACGGCCAGCAATACCGGATTCCAGTGCGCCAGATGTTCGAGGAAGTTATCCAGCATCAAACGTTCGGGCGCAATGTACAGCAACCGAATTTGCCCGCTGCGACAGCCAGCCATGACCTCAAGCTGCTGTTCACGACTTTGGGTAGAGTTCAGACACGCCGCCGCCACACCGTTTGCTAATAATTGGTCGACCTGATCTTTCATCAGGGAAATAAGCGGCGAGACAACTACGGTGAGTCCGTTCAGCAATAATGCGGGGATTTGATAGCACAGGGATTTACCACCACCGGTCGGCATGACGACCAGGCAGTCGCGACCAGAGAGCACAGTATCGATGATTTCTTCCTGACCAGGGCGAAACTGTTGGTAGCCAAAGGTTTCCTGCAAAACCTGTTTAGCGCCCATTTCCAGATTCAACACTTCCGCCTGCGCCACATTAACCCCATTAGCCTTAAAGAAAAACAGGCGCTATTTTCAGCGCCTGAGAGAGAAACTGCAATGATTAAAATGCTATCAAACCTATCAGAAGATATCGTTAAGCATCACACCCACACCCACACGCGTCTGATTGAAATTGTAGTCGATCAGCGATTCGCCGTAGCCGCTATAGACCTGGGTGTAAAAGCGAACATGCTTAGTGATTGGGTAACTCGCACCGATTTCAGCACCACCGTAACCGGTATTCCAGTTGTACTGGCCTTTCACGCTGATGACGGCATCACCGAGGTGATAACCCATTTTAAGCTGGTAGTAGCCCATGTATTTGGTGATGTCGGGGTTATCGTCGGTGCTACCGATGACGTACCACGGTTTAACCTCCACCAGCCAGTTGCCATTTTCAGCCATCAGGCGAGTGTACAGACGGTTCCAGCTGCGCGAGGTGGGATCGGATCGCCCATTTGAATCATGGTTATAGCCCATTTCGACATCACGTAGCGTCCAGCCAGCAACGCGATAATCCGTGGCGAAACCCAGAAACAGCTGCGGCTCGTAGTTAGTTTCACGAAACGGTGAAGACTCTTCACTATTAGAAAGCTGCCACCAGGATTTCTGAGTATATGAACCACCGAGCACTGAATTCGGGCCCAAAATCCCGCGCCAAAGCGGAAATGCCAGGCTTAGCTGAAACTTAACCTCATCTTTGCGCGCATTATCCGACCAGTTATAGCTGCTGATCGCCTCTTTGTTCATGTCGCTGGTATTGGTGTAGATGAGATAGTTGGTGTCATAGGGGTACAGCGTGAAAGGATTATCGTGTTCTTGCAGCATATTGGCGATAATACTGCCTCTCACTGCTGGTGCATCATGAATCTCTTTCACTGTCGCTTCCTGCGCATACGCGGTCAACGGCAGCATGACTGCTGGTAGTAACCAACCCAGAATCGCCCGCATCGGTAGTGTTCTCCTGAACCAAAATATTGATGAATTGTATAATTATCTGCCAAGTATTCTACATACTTAGCTAGTTCCTCGTTAGTTATCCCGTCCTAAAGTAGAAAACAACAAATAATAAGCATAATATCAACATTTCATTAACCAATAAGGTATCGGGATCGTATGTCTGCTGTTCTTACTGCTGAGCAAGCCCTTAAATTAGTGGGTGAAATGTTTGTCTATCATATGCCGTTTAATCGGGCATTGGGGCTGGAACTGGAACGTTATGAAAAAGAATTTGCGCAATTAGCGTTTAAAAACCAACCGATGATGGTGGGTAACTGGGCACAAAGCATCCTGCACGGCGGGGTGATCGCCTCAGCGCTGGACGTTGCCGCCGGGCTGGTGTGCGTTGGCAGTACGCTAACCCGCCACGAAACCATCAGCGAGGACGAGCTACGCCAGCGCATGTCACGAATGGGCACCATCGATCTGCGCGTTGATTACCTGCGACCAGGCAGAGGAAATCGCTTTACGGCCACCAGCAGTCTGCTGCGAGCAGGCAATAAAGTGGCAGTCGCACGGGTGGAACTGCACAACGAAGAACAGCTTTATATCGCCAGTGCAACTGCCACTTATATGGTGGGGTAAGCGCCTGAAAAAAGGTAAACTACGGTTACTTTTCTGCAATGAGTTCTCCCAATGGATGCTAAACAAACGCGGCAGGGCGTGTTACTCGCTCTTGCTGCCTATTTTATTTGGGGTATCGCTCCCGCCTACTTCAAACTGATTTACTACGTCCCGGCGGATGAGATCCTGACGCACCGCGTCATCTGGTCATTTTTCTTTATGGTGGCGCTGATGAGCGTTAGTCGCCAATGGTCAGGTGTCAAAACGCTGCTGCAAACGCCAAAGAAGATTTTTCTGCTGGCGCTCTCGGCGGTCCTAATCGGCGGAAACTGGCTGCTCTTTATCTGGGCGGTCAATAACCACCATATGCTGGAAGCCAGCCTCGGTTACTTTATTAACCCACTGGTAAATATCGTGTTGGGGATGATTTTCCTCGGAGAACGCTTCCGCCGTATGCAGTGGCTGGCAGTACTGTTAGCCGCCTGTGGCGTACTGGTACAGCTGTGGACCTTTGGATCGCTGCCAATAATCGCGCTGGGGCTGGCATTCAGCTTTGCTTTTTATGGTCTGGTACGCAAGAAAATCGCTGTCGAAGCACAAACCGGCATGCTGATCGAAACTCTGTGGCTCTTACCCATTGCAGCTATCTATCTGTTTGGTATCGCAGACAGCCCGACCAGCCATATGGGTCAGAACCCCTTGTCACTCAATCTGCTACTGATTGCTGCGGGTGTCGTGACCACTATCCCACTGCTGTGCTTTACCGGAGCGGCAACCCGTTTACGTCTGTCCACGCTGGGCTTTTTCCAGTATATCGGGCCAACGCTGATGTTCCTGCTGGCGGTAACGTTCTACGGTGAAGTGCCGGGAGCGGATAAAATGGTCACCTTCGCCTTTATCTGGGTAGCGCTGGCAATTTTCGTGATGGATGCAATTTATACGCAAAGACGGGTACGTCGGAACTGAAGAAGTGCCGGATGGAGGCTACACCTTATCCGGCCTACGGAGAATCGCTTTTGTAGGCCGGATAAGCGAAGCGCCATCCGGCACAGCCATTACAGCCAGTTCTTGCGCTTAAAGTACAGATACGGCGCCAGACCTGCGAGCATCATAAAGACAATCGCGCCAGGATAACCGAAGCTCCAGTGCAGCTCTGGCATAAACTCAAAGTTCATGCCATAGCTGGAAGCGACCAGCGTCGGCGGCAGGAACACGACAGAAACCACCGAGAAGATCTTGATGATGCGGTTCTGCTCGATGTTGATAAAGCCCATCGCCGCCTGCATCAGGAAGTTAACTTTCTGGAACAGTGATTCGTTGTGCGGCAACAGGGACTCGATATCGCGCAGGATCTCACGCGCCTGCTCCAGCTGACTACCCGGCAGACGCGCTTTGCGCACCAGGAAGTTCAGTGCGCGCTGGGTATCCATCAGACACAGACGTACCTTCCAGCCGATATCTTCCAGCTCCGCCAGCGTGGACAGCGCTTCGTCGTACTCATCACCCTGACGCCCTTCCATGATCACACGGCTGAGTTTTTCCAGATCGCTATAGATGTTTTCTATTTCATCCGCCAGCTGTTCAATTTTGGTTTCGAACAGATCGAGCAGCAGCTCGTAGGCGTTGCCATCCACCATCGCCTGATTACGCGCACGCATGCGGTACAGGCGGAAAGCCGGCAGTTCGCGCTCGCGCAGAGTAAACAGGCGACCTTCGCGAATGGTAAATGCGACGGTTGAGTTGCCCGCGTGATCGTCGGCGTCTTCATAAAAGAAGAAGGAGTGGATGTGCAGACCGTCTTCGTCTTCAAAAAAACGTGCGGATGCTTCGATGTCTTCCAGTTCAGGGCGCGTAGCCAGATTCTGGCCCAAGTCCTTTTGCACACGGTTTCGTTCTTCGTCATCCGGCTCGACTAAATCGACCCAAACCGAACTGGCCAGGTGCTCGATCTCGTCTGCCTCAAGGCGAGTTAAACGATTGTTTTCCAGTTGAAATGCGCTCAGCATGACCGGGACTCCCAATGCAAAAAATTATCGGACAGTTCGGTGGGCACACAGAAACAAATTGGGTTTCAGACCATTAAACAGCCTGACTCAGCGCGACGGGAAAAAACAGAAGGTCGCTGACAACCGCGAAGGCTATCAGCAAAAAGGGATAGCCTTAGGAGTTGATCCTGGATGACAGGATAATGAGCCAGTATCTACTGGGTGTGTCCAAGGCGAATGTCCTCTTAGCGTAATCGTGCGCGCATGTTACGCCAGCAAAATTTTGACGTCAACACGCAACGGATGGCGAAAAAGTAATAATTTCCCCTTATACAGAAAGGTTAGCAGAGGGGAATTATTTATCTATGATTTCAGAATATTAACCGACAGATAGCCGGATGGCGGCTTCGCCTTATCCGGCCTACAAATAAAAATGTACCCGGTCTGTAGGCCGGATAAGGCGCTACAGCGTCGCCATCCGGCAAAGCAGAACCGATCACACCGTTTCCAGTCTGGCGTAGGCCGCCACCAGCCATTTGATGCCCTGCCCCTGGAACGCCACCTGCAGGCGACTATGCTCACCGCTGCCTTCGAGATTGACGATTGTGCCTTCGCCAAACTTGGCGTGGCGCACGCGCTGGCCGAGCTTATAACCGGTGTCGTTCTCCGCCATTGGCGTTCCCATCCGTTGATGGCTGACCGGGCGGCTGACGGTGGCACGCAGGCGCACCTCTTCCACGCACGCTTCCGGCAGTTCGCCGATAAAGCGCGATGGGCGATGGTACACCTCTTTGCCGTACAGACGGCGCGTTTCGGCATAGGTTAGTGTCAGCTTCTGCATAGCACGGGTGACGCCGACATAGGCCAGACGGCGTTCTTCTTCCAGACGACCACCTTCGTCCAGCGACATCTGGCTGGGGAACATACCTTCTTCCATCCCCACGATAAACACCTGCGGGAACTCAAGGCCTTTCGCCGAGTGCAGGGTCATCAGCTGTACCGCGTCCTGCCAGGTATCCGCCTGCCCTTCGCCCGCTTCCAGCGCGGCGTGGGAGAGAAATGCCTGCAGCGGCATTAAATCTTCATCTTCTTCGTTGTAGCTGAACTGGCGTGTTGCTGTGACCAGTTCGTCTAAGTTTTCGATACGTGTCTGGCCTTTCTCGCCTTTCTCCTGCTCGTACATCATGCGCAGGCCGGAGTCTTTCACCACCCGGTCTGTTTGCACATGCAGTGGCATATCGGCCGTTTCCTGCGCCAGGGCATCAATAAGCTCCATAAAACGCTGTAGCGCGCTGGCAGCACGACCGGCAAGGGCTTTTTCCTGTAGCAACTCACGACATGCCTGCCACAGCGTCAACTGGCGGTCACGCGAGGTCTGACGCACCACATCTAAAGTACGATCGCCAATCCCGCGGGTTGGCGTATTCACCACGCGTTCAAACGCGGCATCATCGTTGCGATTAGCGATCAAACGCAGGTAAGAGAGCGCATCTTTGATTTCCTGGCGTTCAAAGAAGCGCATACCGCCGTAAATACGGTACGGCATGCTGGCCTGTAACAACGCCTCTTCCAGTACGCGCGACTGGGCGTTGCTACGATACAGAATGGCGCATTGTTCCAGCGCTCCGCCGTTGTCCTGCCAGGTCTTGATACGGTTGACCACAAAGCGCGCTTCATCGAGTTCGTTGAACGCGCAGTACAGAGAGATCGGTTCGCCGTCGGCGCCGTCAGTCCACAGCTTTTTACCCAGACGCCCGTTGTTGTTTTCAATCAGGGCATTGGCCGCGCTGAGGATGTTGTTGGTCGAACGGTAGTTCTGCTCCAGACGGATGGTTTCTGCGCCGGGGAAGTCAGTGAGGAAGCGCTGGATGTTTTCCACCTGCGCGCCGCGCCAGCCGTAAATTGACTGGTCGTCATCACCCACGATCATCACTTTACCGGTGTCACCCGCCAGCAGGCGGATCCACGCGTACTGAATGTTGTTGGTATCCTGGAATTCGTCCACCAGGATATTGGTAAAGCGTTCGCGGTAGTGCTGCAGGATATGCGGCTTGTTGAGCCACAGTTCATGGGCGCGCAGCAGCAGCTCGGCGAAATCCACCAGCCCCGCGCGGTCACACGCTTCCTGGTAGGCCTGATAGACTTTCTGCCAGGTTTGCTCAACCGGGTTGCCATAGCTCTGTAAATGGTGCGGGCGCAGCCCTTCGTCTTTCTGGCTGTTGATGAACCACATCGCCTGACGCGGTGGCCACTGCTTCTCATCCAGATTCATTGCTTTGATCAGGCGCTTAAGCAGACGCAACTGGTCTTCGCTGTCGAGGATCTGGAAATCCTGCGGCAGATTCGCATCCATATGATGTGCACGCAGCAGACGGTGTGCCAGGCCATGGAACGTCCCCACCCACATACCGCCCTGGCTGGTTCCCATGATCTGACCAATACGGTGGCGCATTTCTGCCGCCGCTTTGTTGGTAAACGTCACCGCCATAATGGAGTACGGCGAGTTGTTCTCAACCGTCAGTAACCAGGCAATACGGTGCACCAGCACACGCGTTTTACCACTCCCCGCGCCCGCCAGAACCAGCATGTTGCTGCGTGGCGCGGCCACCGCTTCACGCTGTTTGTCATTAAGGCTGTCGAGCAGGTAAGAAACGTCCATTGGCACCGCCACGTAAAAGTAGGTAGGGCGGATAAGCGTAGCGCCATCCGCCAAAAAGCTGGGTATATATACAGAGTTCTGTTGGTGATTATATCAGCGAGGTCAGAGATGCCAACTGTGAAATTTCGATATGCGGTAGCAAACGGCTGTCTGCAGTCTGCATCAGGTCGGCATTTTCCGGTTTGATCCAGCAAGCCTGCATACCGCAACGAATGGCACCGGCGACGTCTGTCGTCAGGTCATCACCAACATGCAGGATTTCCCCCACAGGCAGATTCAGTTTTTCCGCGGCCAGCGAGTACATATCGCTGAACGGTTTTGATCGCCCATCCGGGCCCGCACGAAGTACAAACTCAAAATAATCGCCCAGGCCAAACAGCTCTGGTTGCGCATTACCGTTGGTGATCGCCACCAGCGGCCATTTGCGAGCCAGTGCCTTTAACGTGTCATGCGTTGTCTGCGAGACGTCGATACGGCTACGCCATTTGGCAAAATTCATCATCGCCGCGTTCGCCCCCATTCTGGCTTCTGCCTCTGACAACCCCGCCTCCAGCATAGCGCGCTCGACGGCACGATGACGCCAACGGGTAACATCGTGGTAGATTTCCGGCTCAGCGTCGCGCACAACCTGGCGTAAGCGTTGGAGGTCGCTATTTTGTAACGCGCGCAGCGCGGGATGGTAATTTTGGACAAAAGCGAGCGCTTCCTGCTCGGTGCGTGTGATAACGGGACGGTTATCGTAAAGGGTGTCATCAAGGTCAAAGGTGAGCGCAGAAATGTGCCCCAAAGGCCGGTAAAAACGCATTATTTCCCCCGTTTGGCGCGTGGATGCGCCGCATCGTACACTGAAGCCAGGTGTTGAAAATCAAGATGGGTATAGATTTGGGTCGTTGAGAGGTTGGCATGTCCCAATAACTCCTGCACACCGCGAAGATCGCCGCTCGACTCCAGCATATGTGTCGCAAAAGAGTGGCGCAATTTGTGGGGATGTACGTGGCTGTTCAGCCCCTGCTTGATACCCCATTCAGCAAAGCGTTTCTGCACGTTCCGCGCAGAGATGCGTTTGCCCAGTTTTGACAGGAACAGCGCATCTTCATCGCTGCCAAACAGTCCGCGCAGATCCAACCAGTGCTCAATCCACGTCACCGCATTGCGGCCAATCGGCAGACGGCGTTCTTTACTGCCCTTGCCCATCACCCACACTTCGCCAGTATCAAGATCGAGATGTTTAATATCCAGCCCAACCAGTTCAGACAGACGCAGCCCTGCGCCGTACATCACTTCTAACATTGCCCGGTCGCGCACTGCGAGGGGATCGTTGAGATCGATATCCAGCAGGCGATTAACATCATCAACATCAATATTTTTAGGTAAATGGCGCGGCGCTTTCGGCGCGGAAACACTTTTTGCCGGATTAGCGTTCAGCTCGCCCTGATTAACCATCCAGTCGAAGAAACTGCGCAGTGCAGACAGGCGCAACGCCAGACTGGCAGGTCCCAGCCCTTTACGGCGACTACGTACGGCAAAACTACGAACCATGAGCGCATCACACTGCTGCCAGCTTTGCAGACCGGTTTCTCCGGCTAACGCAATGATGGCATCAAGCTGACGCTGATAATTTAGCAATGTGATCGGGCTAAGCTGGCGCTCAACGCCCAGATAACGTAAAAAGCGCGTCACATCCTGAGAAAGAGGTGAATCGGTCATACGCGTTCAATCCAACGCTCCAGCAGTTCCGGCAACATCAGCGAAATTTCCTGCAATAACTGCGTGCCCTGCCCCTGCTGGTAATGATTGGCATCACGGCTACTGAACAACATGACACCAAGTGAGCCATCTTGCCCCAACATCGACATTGCCACCGAGCCGATGGCTTTCGCTTCCGGCATCATGATTAACAGTTCCGGGCCGTGGAGTGGTCCAAGGTAGTGCTGTGACTGACCAAGACGCTGAATGCGCAGCGGTTCGAAAGCCTGACGGCTTAATGCCAGATGGGTAAATTTCGAGGGAGCACCAAGTCGCCAGCGATCCGGAAACAGACGAACCGTCGCTCCCGCCAGCCCTAACTCACGCGCCCAGCGATGAAGTCGCATCAGCATGTCATCGAGACTGTTCGCGGACACCAGTCGTCCTTGCAGATTTAATAGTCGATAGAACAGGCTTTCGTTGGCATTCGCTTGTTCCATCAACAACGCCATGTTCTCTTCCAGCACGTTGATATGATTACGTGCCCGAGCCATATGCCATTCAACTAAAGAGACCGTGCCCCGCACCGGGTGCGGGACGCGCATCGCTTCAACCGCTTGAGCATTACGGATAAAAAACTCAGGATTACGTTGCAGATAATCGACGACCGCCCGGTCGTCCAGTTCCATGAGCGTTTCCTGTAGTTCTTCCCCTGGTTGCTTCATAAGTGAATAAATCCGTCGTAGACATGTGCCGCCGGGCCAGTCATATATAACGGATGACCCGGACCTTTCCAGGCGATATCAAGTCGACCGCCCGGTAATTCCACCCTCACTTCATCTGCCAGCAGGCCCTGCTGAATACCGACAGCGACAGCCGCACACGCGCCGCTGCCACAAGCCTGTGTTTCACCTGCGCCACGCTCATAAACACGCAGTCGGATATGCTCACGTTTGACCACTTGCATAAAGCCGATATTGGCGCGCTCAGGGAAGCGTTCATGGCTTTCCAGAACCGGTCCCAGAGTTTCCACCGTGGCCGTATCAACATCATCAACCTGAATCACGCAATGCGGATTCCCCATTGAAACCACGCCGCACAATACTGTCTGCTCGGCCACTCGCATAATATAGGTCTTCTCTGCTTTATTGGCACGAAAAGGGACCTGCGAGGGTTCAAAGTTGGGTTCTCCCATGTTGACCCGCACCAGCTCATCGTCCGTTACGCTTAATACCATGCGGCCATTCGCGGTACTGACACGAATATCACGCTTATTCGTCAACCCTTTCAGGCGCACAAAACGGGCAAAGCAACGAGCGCCATTTCCACACTGCGAGACTTCACTGCCATCAGCATTGAAAATGCGGTAATGGAAATCCAGCTCCGGATCGTAAGGCGGCTCGACGACCAGTAATTGATCGAACCCAACACCCAGATGCCTGTCAGACAAACGACGGATCAGCTCGGGTGAGAAAAAGACATTCTGCGTTACCGCGTCGACGACCATAAAATCGTTGCCAAGGCCATGCATTTTAGAGAATTGCATTGTTTACTCCGTTCACGCGGGTACAGAAACTTACCGTCAGTAATTCACCTGAGAAGGTCCATCACTGATTCCACGATCGTTTTTATCCGGCGTCGTAGATTGTGCTGGCGACTGAATGCTCTTCGTCGGAGGCGGCGCGTTTTTGTCTGCTGGCGGGAAATAGAGAGGTCCCTTCAGACCACAGCCCGTCAGGCTGAACAGTGTAAAAAGTACAGCGAGTGCCTGAAACACGTTTTTCATTATGGATTGCCTGTAAGTTCATGCTTTCTGTTTTCTATCATCGCAGGAGAAGGCGTAAAAGCAAGAGTTTGGCTAAAAACTGCAACGTGATTTATTCCGCGTTATACTGCGACCATCACGAAAAACAGGATAAAAAAATGAACGACAGTGAATTTCATCGCCTTGCCGACACCCTGTGGATGACCATTGAAGAGCGTCTGGACGACTGGGACGGCGACAGCGATATCGATTGTGAGATTAACGGTGGCGTACTGACTATCAGCTTCGAAAATGGCAGCAAAATTATCATTAACCGTCAGGAACCGCTGCACCAGGTATGGTTGGCCACTAAACAGGGCGGTTACCATTTTGACCTGAAAGGCGACGAGTGGATTTGCGACCGCAGCGGCGAAACGTTCTGGGATCTGCTGGAACAGGCTGCTACGCTGCAGGCGGGTGAAGAGGTGAGCTTCCGTTAAGTTTTAGTGCCGGATGCGCTTCGCTTATCCGGCCTACTCTGGCCCGATAAGCGTCATGCATCCGGGAAAGTTAACTCACGAGAAATACTGCTGCAACAGCGGCGTGTCGTTATCCTGACTGGTTTGTGGGACTGGACTAATCGGCTGGGTGCGGAACGGGATCACCTGCGCGCGCCCGTCAGTTTTCACAATCTGATAAAACTGCGGCAGGTTAAAGTTGATAAAACTGGAGCCGTAAGTGAAGCGATCGTGCGACGATGAATAGAAGCGGCTGACATCCCGCACCAGCTCTTCTTTACTGCCTTCACAGTGGTGATACACCTCGACACGGTTACTCTCGTCCAGAATGTAGATGTTAAAGCCCTGCTCATCACCCGTCTCTTCAAAAAAGAACTGAATGATCCCTTCGCTGGCAAAACCGTCCACCACCGACGGCAATTTCACATGGTTGGTCTCAACCTGGACGGAAAGACCGTGCAATTTGTTGTGCGAAATCGCGCCATAGAATTCAATGGCGTTTTCCAGTTTCTGCACCGAGACGTTCAGACGTTCGAAGAACAGGCCCCACGTCTGACCGGAAACACGCAGCGCTTTGAAGCGCCCAGTTTCCTGGCGCGTACTGGACAGGCGCAGTTCGATGCACTCAGACACCAGTTGCTGGACACGCGTGCGGATTAAACCACGCAAATGCTGGCTGTAACAGAACACGTCAACGCTATCCGGTGGCGCGGCATCCTGATGCATTTTTCCCAGAATCGTTTTTAACGCTTCAATCATCGCCTGCTCGCCGTTGAAGTGCAGGGTTCGCACTTCATTCCACGAGTTGCGATACAGCAGATCTACGCTACCCACCAGACAATTTTGCTCTTCGCCAAAGCTAAAGACATCCAGCTTACGGAAATCAAAATGCACGACCTGATTGCGGAACGCCGCCGTCGGGTCATATTCGAGGTTGACGATAATTGCCAGATGGCGAATTTCGCACGGGCTGTACAGCGCTTTCGGCGTTGGTGCCGGCAGACGCAGCGGGAAGTGGTGCGATACATCGGCGACCATCTCCTGCAGCTTCGGCAAGTCGACAATACCGTTACCCTTAATAAACAAATGCGTACGCGATGTCAGCAGGCCGTTAAACCATGCCCACGCCACCAGCTTATTGAGATAGCGGTTATATTCCAGCGGCTGATGGCTGATGATCGAATCCATGTTAGGCGCGCGGTTGTAGAGATACCAACCCGAACGGTTGGCGCGACCTGGCGGCACGTGGATAAAGGTCAGATTGGGTTCTGAGAGATCCGGTGAGATCTGCGGGTTCACCAGCGTCACTTTGCCGGGCAAGGCTTCAAATGCGGCATACAGCTTACGGGTCAGCACGCCAATATCCTGCGGACTGGCGCTGACGCTAAGATTGTTGCGGCGCGCAAAACGAATCAAATTACGATAGCTCTGCATCATTGCATCGAGCAGTTCGTTGTGCGCTTCGCGTACCTGGTCAATTTTCCAGTTAGCGCGGTTATCCAGCATTGTCAGGCGGGCTTCATCCCAACCCCACTCTTGTACTAACTGACTTAACACTTCACGACGCCAGCCCACACAGGCGCGTTCACGGCTCAGTTTCTCACAGACTTTTAAGTAGAAACATCGACGCACTAAATCAAGACGTGTTGGGTCCTCAATCGCAGTGAGGTACTCGGTTACACGTTCCAACATCATGCAGTATGGGTCGAGACCAAAAGAGACAATCTCGCCGTCGTGCAGGCGCTGTTTAATGTCTTTCGCCAACAGGCGTGGATTGGGGTATTCCCAGGAATAGGCTTCCAGCAGCAGCGTTTTCAGCACCGCTTTGTACGGGGAATCGATACTCTTGTACAACTGCCAGAGGCTGGCACCAAAGTACTCTTCGGCGGAAAGCGAACTGAGTCCACCCAGATCCAGCCATTCGTTTGGCGTTAACACCCCCTGCGCGTAGAGCGTCATGACGTAATCGTCGTAATGCTCTTCTTCATCGCCAGGCACCATATTCCACAGAATACGCTTACCTGCGAGGCGCACAGCGGTGCGATAGAATTCATCAAGCAACAGGATATGCTGCGTCGAGCCACAGTCTTCACCACCCAGACTGCCGCTTTCATTGTGGCGGAAACGGTTTTCATCAATCAGGAAGAAACTGACTTCCACGCCCAGCGAGGCGGCCCAACTTTCCAGCAGGCTGCATTTACGTTGCAGCAACTGCCGCTCTTCGCTATCCAGCCAGGATTGATGGCAGACCCAAATATCGAGGTCAGAGGAACAGCTTTGCCCTACGGAAGAGGTGCTGCCCATAGAGTAAACGCCGGTGATCGGCAGTTCGCCCTTTGGAGGGTCCTGCGGTGACATACCGCGGTACAGTTCCAGCTCATTCAGGTAGTGGCGTTGGGTTTCATCAGGCGTGTAAAAGCATATGCCTTTGGGAACGTTACCATCGAGGTAACCCGGCATCAGTGGGTGGTGGTAGTGCAATAATGTCGGCAGCAGACTGTATACCTGCTGGAAGGCAGGTCCCATGGCAGCAAGCGCGCGATCCACACGCAGTTGATTTATGGCATCCAGTCTCTGTTTCAGAGTCTCAATATAGAGGTACAAGACGTATCGCCTGATGTTGCTATCCATCATGTTGTCGATTGCTGCGGCGCAAGCGCTCATCAACAATCTTCAGCAATTCGGATAAACCGTATGTCAAAAATAACCGTTACCGTTTTTTCACCCCTATTTTTTTAGGGAGTACAGCCGAAAAAATGGTCTAAAACGTGATCAATTTAACACCTTGCTCATTGACCGTAAAGAAAGATGCGCTACATACAAGTGTAGCACCGTTCGTTACGTGTAAATTCCTTCATACGGTCGGGAGGTTTCTCGTCATTAATCACTGCCAGTGATGATGCAGCGCCTTTTCCTCTCACTTACGTTTGAGCGTAACGCTGACATCCCTTTGATAAGGATGTTAGGATGGTCAATGATTGATAATGACGGTAACAAGCATGTTAGACAATGTTTTGAGAATTGCCACACGCCAAAGCCCCCTTGCGCTCTGGCAGGCACATTATGTCAAAGACGCCTTAATGGCAAACCACCCCGGTCTGGTCGTTGAACTGGTTCCCATGGTGACCCGTGGCGACGTGATTCTGGATACCCCACTGGCAAAAGTCGGGGGTAAGGGATTGTTTGTTAAAGAGTTGGAAGTCGCGCTACTGGAAAAACGCGCAGATATCGCCGTGCATTCCATGAAGGATGTGCCGGTCGAATTTCCTGAAGGTCTTGGGCTGGTCACTATTTGCGAGCGTGAAGATCCGCGTGATGCTTTCGTCTCAAATAAATACAACACGCTGGATGAGCTGCCAGCAGGGAGCATCGTTGGAACGTCCAGCTTACGTCGCCAGTGCCAATTGGCAAAACAGCGCCCGGATCTCATCATCCGCTCGCTGCGCGGCAACGTTGGTACTCGCCTGAGCAAACTGGACAACGGTGACTACGACGCCATTATTCTGGCCGTCGCTGGATTAAAACGCTTAGGGCTGGAGTCACGAATCCGCGCTGCACTGGCACCAGAAGTGTCTCTGCCTGCGGTCGGACAAGGCGCTGTGGGTATCGAATGTCGACTCGACGATCAGCGCACTCAGGCACTGTTAGCGCCACTCAACCATGAAGAAACAGCCCTGCGCGTAAAAGCAGAACGCGCCATGAACACCCGCCTGGAAGGGGGATGTCAGGTTCCTATCGGCAGCTATGCGGAACTCATCAACGGTGAGATTTGGCTACGCGCGTTAGTCGGGGCGCCAGATGGTTCACAGATGGTATGTGGAGAACGTCGTGGCGCTGCGCAGGATGCGGAAAAAATGGGTATATCTCTGGCAGAAGAGCTGCTGGAAAACGGTGCACGCGCCATTCTGGCGGAAGTTTATAACGGAGATGCCCCCGCATGAGTATTCTGGTCACCCGCCCATCTCCCGCTGGGGAAGAGTTAGTGAGCCGTCTGCGCACACTGGGGCAGGTGGCCTGGAGTTTTCCGCTTATTGAGTTCGCGCCGGGCCGGGAACTGCCAACGCTGGCTCCCCGTCTTTCGGCGCTCACCGAAAACGATCTGGTTTTTGCTCTCTCACAGCACGCCGTGACCTTTGCCGATGCTCAACTTCAGCGGCAAGGGGTAAGTTGGTCCACTCTCCCGCGCTATTTTGCCATCGGCCGTACAACGGCGCTGGCGTTGCACACCGTGAGCGGATGCAATATTCACTATCCGTTGGATCGGGAAATTAGCGAAGTCTTGCTACAATTACCTGAATTACAAAATATTGCGGGAAAACGCGCGCTGATTTTACGTGGCAACGGCGGTCGGGAGTTGATCGGTGAAACCCTGATAACGCGCGGAGCCGATGTTGATTTTTGTGAATGTTATCAACGCAGTGCAAAACATTACGATGGCGCAGAGGAAGCGATGCGCTGGCAATCACGCGGTGTGAAAACAGTGGTTGTCACCAGCGGAGAGATGCTACAGCAGCTCTGGGCGCTTATTCCGCAGTGGTATCGTGAGCACTGGTTACTACGCTGTCGGCTGCTGGTCGTCAGTGAGCGTCTGGCGAACCTCGCCCGGGAACTGGGCTGGCAAGATATTAAGGTCGCTGATAACGCCGACAACGATGCGCTACTACGCGCATTACAATAACTCTCATAATGGGATGCCATAATGACGGAACAAGAAAAAACCTCCGCCGTGGTTGAAGAGACCAGGGAGGCCGTGGACACCACATCACAGCCAGTCAACAACACTGAAAAAAAGAGTAAGAACAGTACCGCACTGATTCTGAGCGCTGTGGCGATTGCTATTGCGCTGGCGGCAGGCGTGGGGCTGTATGGCTGGGGGAAGCAGCAGGCCACTACGCAGACAGCAACCAGTGATGCGCTGGCAAACCAGCTCATGGCGCTGCAAAAAGCGCAAGAAACCCAAAAGACTGAGCTGGAAGGAATTATTAAGCAGCAGGCAACACAGCTGGATGAAGCCAATCGCCAGCAGACTGCGCTGGCCAAACAGCTTGATGAGGTTCAGCAAAAAATCGCCACTATATCCGGAAGCGATGCCAAAACCTGGCTGCTGGCGCAGGCCGACTTTCTGGTGAAACTGGCGGGGCGTAAATTATGGAGCGATCAGGACGTTACCACCGCCGCAGCGTTGCTGAAAAGCGCCGACGCCAGCCTGGCTGACATGAATGACCCCAGTTTAATTGCCGCTCGTCGCGCGATTACCGACGATATCGCCAGCCTCTCTGCGGTAACTCAGGTCGACTATGACGGCATTATCCTCAAGGTAAACCAGCTCGCTAACCAAATTGATAACCTGCGTCTGGCTGATAACGATACCGATGATTCACCGATGGATTCGGACAGCAGCGAGCTTTCCAGCTCCATTAGCGAATGGCGCGTCAATCTACAAAAAAGCTGGCAGAACTTTATGGACAGCTTTATCACCATTCGCCGTCGTGATGAAACCGCCGTCCCGCTACTGGCGCCAAACCAGGATGTTTACTTACGTGAGAACATCCGCTCACGCCTGCTCGTAGCGGCGCAAGCCGTACCTCGCCATCAGGAAGAAACATACCGCCAGGCGCTGGAAAATGTCTCCACGTGGGTTCGCGCCTATTACGACACTGACGATGCAGCGACAAAAGCGTTCCTTGAAGAGGTCGATCAACTGAGCCAGCAAAGCATCAGCATGGACGTACCGGAAACACTTCAGAGCCAGGCTGTTCTTGAGAAGCTAATGCAGACTCGCGTGCGTAATTTGCTGGCCCAGCCATCCACATCACCGGCTGAAGCCGCACCTGCACCAGTACCTCAGGCAGATGCTCCGGCAACCGCGCCGCAGGGAGAATAATGATGCTAAAAGTATTATTACTCTTTGTGCTGTTGATCGCCGGGATCGTCGTTGGTCCGATGATTGCTGGTCATCAGGGTTATGTTCTGATCCAGACGGATAACTACAACATCGAAACCAGCGTGACAGGTCTGGTGATCATTCTGATCGTCGCAATGGTTATTCTTTTTGCGATTGAGTGGCTGCTGCGCCGTATATTCCGTACGGGTGCGCATACCCGCGGCTGGTTTGTGGGGCGTAAACGCCGTCGTGCGCGCAAGCAGACCGAGCAGGCGCTGCTTAAACTGGCAGAAGGCGACTATCAGCAGGTTGAAAAGCTGATGTCAAAAAATGCCGATCACGCAGAACAACCGGTGGTGAATTACCTTCTGGCGGCAGAAGCGGCTCAGCAGCGTGGTGATGAAGCTCGCGCTAATCAACACCTTGAACGCGCAGCCGAACTCGCCGGAAATGATACGATCCCGGTCGAAATCGCCCGTGTTCGTTTGCAGCTGGCCCGTAATGAAAACCATGCCGCACGCCACAGTGTAGACAAACTGCTGGAAGTGACGCCACGCCATCCGGAAGTCTTGCGCCTGGCTGAACAGGCTTACATTCGCACCGGTGCGTGGAGTTCTTTGCTGGATATCATTCCATCAATGGCGAAGGCGCATGTGGGTGATGAAGAACACCGTGCGATGCTGGAACAGCAGGCATGGGTGGGTCTGATGGATCAGGTTCGCGCCGATCAGGGCAGCGAGGGATTACGCGCATGGTGGAAAAACCAGAGCCGTAAGACTCGTCAGCAGGTTGCCCTACAGGTGGCGATGGCAGAACATCTGATTGAGTGTGACGATCACGATACGGCACAGCAAATCATCATCGATGGTCTGAAACGTCAGTATGACGACCGCCTGGTGCTGCCGATCCCACGTCTGAAAACCAACAACCCGGAACAGATAGAAAAAGTGCTGCGCCAGCAAATTAAAGTGGTGGGCGACCGCCCACTGCTGTGGAGTACGCTTGGTCAGTCATTGATGAAGCACGGTGAATGGCAGGAAGCTACGCTCGCCTTCCGTGCCGCGCTTAAACAACGCCCGGATGCATACGACTACGCCTGGCTTGCTGACGCGCTGGACAGACTACATCAGCCGGAAGAGGCCGCAACAATGCGTCGTGATGGCCTGATGTTGACGCTGCAGAACAACAATCCCCCGCAGTAATTCTCCCTTGCCCGGTAGCGCTTCGCTTACCGGGCCTACCGCATACACAAAATCATTCCGGACGGATATGCATAAAAAAACGCCCGCTCTTTTGGAGCAGGCGCTAAACAGGTCTGTATGACAACATAAATGGGTGCTTCACTCAACGTTATGTCCATGGTGTTTGATGAAGCTAAAGCGACATCTGTCAGTGGACGATAAGCACCGTAAACGGCTCTGCATCATTCCTGAGTTTATGAGGCCTGATGGCGAACATAAGAGATGGAATGAGCATCTACACGCATATTATTACACAGCGTATGTGGTGATTGCACTGTAAAAACCAGGGATTGCGGCTTTTTAAGACTTCATGACATTTGGGGGAGAAGAGGTACAAAAGTGAGGAACAGAAAACAAAAAACCCCGCCGAAGCGGGGTTCAAAATTGGTCGGCGAGAGAGGATTCGAACCTCCGACCCACTGGTCCCAAACCAGTTGCGCTACCAAGCTGCGCTACTCGCCGTTTTACTGCTTTTTGAATTTTTAGTTCAATTCTTTAAGTCGTGGTGCGAGGGGGGGGACTTGAACCCCCACGTCCGTAAGAACACTAACACCTGAAGCTAGCGCGTCTACCAATTCCGCCACCTTCGCATTTCACAACTTTAAATTAATGGGGTGGCTAATGGGATTCGAACCCACGACAACTGGAATCACAATCCAGGGCTCTACCAACTGAGCTATAGCCACCACTGCAAATCTTTTACGCGGTATTAAAACCACCGCAGCTCTGGCACCCTACTAAATGGTGCGCCCGACAGGATTCGAACCTGAGACCTCTGCCTCCGGAGGGCAGCGCTCTATCCAGCTGAGCTACGGGCGCTTAGCGCCGTTGCGGGGCTGGATATTACGGAGGTCTCGGTCTGCTGTCTAGTGCTTTTTTAAAATAAATTATCGTTTGGTCACGCTTTGTGCGTTTTGTCGCTTATTCCTCCAGTTTTTGGGCTACACCATGGCGATTCAGGCCAAAAACCTTATAAATGAGCGTTACTGCCAACAGGAAGCCAATGCCAACAAAAAGCGACATTCGGGTATCTTCATTAAAGTACATCCCAATTAATACGCAAATCAGGAATGCCATCGTCAAATAATTCGCCCACGGGAACAGAATGGAACGGAACGGATGGCTGGCTATCGCTTCCTTATGGGCCTGACGGAAACGCAGCTGGCTAATCAGGATCACAAACCACGGCACCATGCCCGGCAGCACGCTGGCGCTATAGACATAAACGAACACCCGCTGCGGATTGGGAATGATGTAGTTCAGGCACGAGCCAATCAGCAAGATGGCGATAGAAATCGCCACACCAGCGACTGGCACTCCGTGACGAGAGACTTTTCCGACGGCGGCAGGTAATTGGCGGTTTTTTGCCAGCGCATAGAGCATACGGCCGCAGCTGTACATCCCGCTGTTACAGCCAGATAGCGCGGCCGTCAGGACCACAAAGTTGATAATCCCAGCGGCTGCCGTAATACCAATCTTGGCAAAAGTGAGAACGAACGGGCTGCCGTTACTACCAATCTCATTCCACGGGAAGATAGTGACGATAACAAAAATCGCACCTACGTAGAAAATCAGAATGCGCCACAGAACCTTACCCACGGCGCTACGTAGCGTGACCTGCGGGTTTTTAGCCTCACCTGCCGTGATGCCGATAAGCTCCACGCCCTGATAGGAAGCAACAACAATACACAGTGCTGTCAGGAACCCTTTCCAGCCCCCCGCGAAGAAGCCGCCATGCTCGGTCAAATTGCCAAAGCCAATCGCCTGACCACCATTACCAAAACCGAAGAAAATAACCCCTACGCCAATGACAATCATCACAATGATGGTGGTCACTTTAATCATGGCAAACCAGAATTCGATTTCACCATACAAGCGAACTGCTGCCAGGTTTGCCAGCGCTACCAGACCCACCGCAATCAACGCGGGTATCCATTGCGCCATTTCCGGGAACCAGAACTGCACGTAGACCCCAATGGCGGTAATCTCCGAGATCCCCACCGCCATCCACATAAACCAATATGACCATGCGGTAAGATAGCCAAAGAAGGGGCTCATATAACGGTGAGCGTAAACGGCGAATGAGCCGGTGACCGGCTCCAGGAACAGCATCTCGCCCATAGAGCGCATGATGAAAAAGACGAACAGCCCAGCGACGATATACGCCAGCAGAACCGACGGTCCAGCCCATTTCAGGGTACTGGCAGCCCCCATAAACAGTCCGACACCAATGGTCCCCCCAAGGGCTATCAATTCGATATGACGAGCCTCCAGCCCACGCTGTAGCTCAGATTTATTCTCTGCCATAGATCCTCTTGTTGTGATTGCATTGTTTCCGGTATTTCCGGTTATCGTTATGGGTACATCGTTTTTTTTGCCATAACAGGCCATTCAGCACCGACCGCTTACGGTTGGCGCCAAAAACACCACGGCACTGCAATGATTGTTGCGAATGGTTTCTTAAAATCGTCTAAATGGCAATTAAAGCATTCAAAAAATGAATAGATTGTGCGAGAAAGCAGCGATTATGTTGTGAATAAGTAGCGCGTTTAGCATAACGCGCTACTGAACAACGCTGAGGTGATGTCAGAGATTGCCGGTATAGTGCCAGCGGAGATAACGTAATAAACGAAGTTGGCGGGTGATACGACTCGGTTGCAGCAGCAAGCGATACAGCCACTCCAATCCCAGGCTCTGCCAGAATTTGGGCGCGCGCTTTACGTGCCCGGTAAACACATCGTAGGTGCCACCCACCCCCATATACAGCGCATGCGGATGGACCTGGCGGCAATCACGCATAAAAATTTCTTGTTTCGGCGATCCCATCGCCACGGTAACAAGCTGTGCGCCGCTGGCATGAATACGCTCAAACAGCGCCTGACGCTGATCGGCGGTAAAATAGCCGTCCTGACTGCCAACAATATTGACGTGCCATTGTGCACGCAGTTTTGCCTCTGTTTGTGTCAGAACATCAGGCTTACCGCCAACCAGGAATACGGGCGTTCCTTCCTTCCCTGCGCGTGCCATCAGCGCTTCCCAGAGATCGGCCCCCGCCACACGTGATACCTGAGCCTGCGGGAATTTTTTACACACGGAACGCACCACGCTGATCCCATCCGCATATTTAAACTCAGCGGCCTCGATCAACGTCCGAACCTCTGGGTTATCTTCCGCTGTCAGCATTTTCTCGGCGTTAATCGCTACCAGCGTCCCCTGCCTGAGGCGTCCCTCAGCAAACAGGTAATTCAGCGCATGCTGCATATCGCGCCAGCCAATCAGTTCTAATCCGCGCAGTGAATACAGCGGCGCAGTTGTGTTATCTGTCATTACGATCCTTCAACCTGTGTCCGGGGCACCGACTTTATTCGTTTATGGATGAGTCCCGCACTATCAAACAGCCAGTACAACAATTTTGCCACCAACAGACAGACGCCGAAAATCACGAGGAAAAAGACCACTCGCGAGACAAACGAATCTAACCCTTCACGTGCCAAAACGATCATATTAAAAATGGCGCCGAAACAGAAACTGTGCAAAATCGCTGACTTATAACGATTAGTTTCCCGGTTACCTAATTCATACAACCAGTCGAACCATTTAATAATTAGGCCGACCACAATCGCACCTAACGGTATAAACAAGGCACCGCCCATCACTACCAGCGAACCAATCAGCGTCGGGGAGATAGCCAGGCCCGAGTGGTTGTTCAGCACTTCCCAGGTAAAATAGTTCGCGGAATTGAGCACAATGCTCGGTCGGCCCGGCCACAGCCAGGACGGTATAAAGACGTAGAAATCACGGACGATCGGCGCCAGCCCCTGAAACTCAATATTGTGGTAATTTTGCAGCAATAGCGCCAAATTCTCCCACGGCGAGAAGGTATCGCGCGTGAGGTACAGGAAAGTATAGAACGCCTCATCACCACTGACGTTCATCCCGTAGCGCTTCAGCGCCAGCCAGAACATCCCGACAATACCCAGTACCCCCGCGGCGGCCAGCATCCACAGCGAAATCCAGCCGCGAATAATGCCGATAAACAGGAAAATGGCAAACGCGATAATAATATTGGCGCGGGTTCCGCCAACAATCATGTACGTCAGCAACCCAAATGCAACGGTACTCACCAGGAAGAACAGCCACGCTTTGCTGTCCTGACGCAGGAAGTAGACCACCAGCATCGCCGGAATGAAGAAGTAGAAGAAGCGTTTCAGAGCCACCCCGGAGACTTCACTGGAGAAAATCTGGCTATAGGATTGCAGCCTGAACAGCAGGAAACCGTTGTGCATAAAGAAAATGCCCACGCTCACCAGCGCAATCGCCATCAGGATAATCCAGGTCAAATGGGCTTCAACGCGATTGATGGTAAACAGCGGTTTGCGCGTTCTCTCCGGGCTCCGTTTCCGCAGACGTGTTTTATAGGTCACATAGTACACTGCGTAGAAACAGGCAGCAGACAGCAACGCCTGCAGCAGAATTTCCGGCGGGGCCACCGCCACATCAAAGCGAAATACCAGCACGCTGGTCAACGGAAAACCAAAGAAAAAGGTCAATAAAAACAGCAATGAGAAGAAGACATTGAAGTTAAACCGCACGCGTCGGAATTCAAACCAGGTCAGCGTGGCGATAAACAAAGTTGAGAGCAGCCACACCACCAGCAGACCGCTGAATTGCATCAGACTCATACGGTTTCTCCTGAGGCAATGCGCAGCGCGTTATGCCACGGTTGCAGATAATTCGGGCTAAAGAAAGTAATTGCACTTTTATCAACCGATGCCAGCTGGCGCTGCGCCTCGCGTACGATGCCTTCATTGAGTACATCTGTCGTAAACAGAACCGGGATGTTTTGCTCTGCCATATCCTGCCAGAATGGGTTTTCACGGTTGAGCACGCACGGGATCCCCGCCTGAATCAGCAGACACAATGTGCCAATCCCCTGTTGACGGGCAAAAATAAAGTAACCCAAATCACACTGACGCAATAATGCCAGATAGTCATCAAACTCCAGCTTTTCACTGAGAATTTGCAGATTATCGGCGCTAAATAACGCCAGACCCGCCTGGCGCACTTCATCAATATAGCCTGCATTATTTGCCGGGTAACCCATTGGCACAATCACGTTCACCGTATCACCAAACTGCTGATGAACAGCGCGTAACGCGGCTACATGCTCATTACTGCGATCGCCAGAGTTTCCGACCAGGATCGTCATTTTCCCGCGTCGCAGGCTCTCATTGCTCATATTGTTCAGCGACGGATCCATACGCGTTGGGAAATAGAGCAATTCCCCACGGACACGCGGATGCTGCTCAGCGAAATAGCTCAGATCGCCTCGCGTGGCAAAGACACAACCCACGCGGTTTTGCGCTATTCGACGAATTGGGTAAAACAGACGGAATTTCAGCCCACTGGAGACTTCATACAGATCGGCACCCCAAATATGCCAGTAAAACTGCTCAGGTTTAATGCCCCCGCTCAGCAATGCCAGCCACAGGCTAGTATTGAACTGCCCATGAAAGAAGAAACGCTGCCGGCGATCCATCTTAGCTTTGGCGATAACGGCCTCTGCCAGCGCCTTTTTTCCGCCGTAGAAACTCAGTGATAACGCCGGGTAGCTCTCGCTTAATCCCGTATCCTGACCAGCAACCATAAACACGCGCGCGTGCTCACTTGTTACAGCCAACGCGTCGTTGAAGAACCGCAGCACGGTTTGGTTATGGTGAGGGATATCCGATCCCAGAACGTGAATCAGTACAGTCATACCCGCCTACGCCAGAGTAAAAACACGCAACAACAAAGAGAAAAATAGACGATGTACGTTGCCATATAGGCCTGTGCCGCGCCGAGAGCACCGTGCGCGGGGATCAACCAGTGGGCAAATGCCGTCAACAAAATGAACTGGCTAATTTCGGCCAGAATATAAAAACGCAGCGAGGCCTTCGCGATCACCAGATAGCCAAATACGTAGGCACCCACTTTCAGAACATCCCCCACCAATTGCCAGGCAAATAAATCACGCATGGCGGTGAATTTAGCGGAGAAAAGCAGCCAGATAGCAAAATCACGTAACAGCCAGACGGTAAAACTCGCGGCGGCAACTGCCGGCAATACAAATTTCAGCGACTTGATAACTTCACGCGTGATGTCGCGCTTTTCAGTCAGGCGAGACAGTGTTGGCAGTAGATACACACTGAATGAAGCAGTAATAAATTGCAGGTACGCATCAGAGATACTGCTCACCCCCTGCCAGATCCCCACGTCATCCCAGCTGTATTGCGCCGCCAATAGGTTTCGCATCATCACATACGCCACTGGTAGCGTCACAGAGGTAATGAGCGCCATCAACGTAAACTTGCTGAGTTGCCCTGCCAGGCCGTTGTCCCACGAGGGCTTCAGGTAATGCAGGGGGATCACCCCGCGCTTAATCAGCATAATAGCGGCAGGGATAACGACCAACGCAGGTACCAGCGCCAGGCCCAGCAAGGCACCTTCGTATCCGCCCAACCGATAGCAGCCGTAGTAGGCCACGACGCCGACCAGGCTGCCAATAATCAGCGACAGCGCGTTTCCCGCCGCATCGCGAAAGCCCTTCATCAACGCCAGCAACAGGTTTGCCCAAGCAATCCCCATCTGTACCAGCGCAACCAGGCGTACCAACCCCTGAAAATGCGTATGACCAAACAATCCCTGGCTGATTGGCGCGGCCGCCAGCAGAAAAATCGCAGCCATCAGCGTAGAGAATCCCAGCACCATTGCGGATGATGTCCCCACCACCTTACGCAACCGCGCCGGATCATCATGGTGCTGCGCAACGTATTTCGTGACGCCGTTGAAAATCCCAGCGCCCGCCAACACGCCAAGCACGGTGACCATCTGACGGAAGTTTCCCGCCTGGCCCACACCCGCAGGGCCGAAAGAGACCGCCAGCAGTTTTACCACCAACAAACCTGCACCAATTTTTACCAGCGTACTGGTAGCCGTCCACAAGGACGCTTTTGCCAGCGACATATCAGGAGAAGTAGTTGAGTAAGGTCGTAATCACTGTGCGCTGGTTAACCGGCGACAGGTTGTAAAACAGCGGCAGACGCAGCAGACGTTCACTTTCTTTGGTGGTGTAACGATCGACTCCGGAAAACACACCAAATTTATCGCCAGCCGGACAATCATGCAGCGGAATATAATGGAATACCGCCATAATTTCGGCTTCTTTCAGGAAGTTAATCAACGCCGTGCGATCATCAATATCACGCAGCTTGATATAAAACATATGGGCATTCTGCGCACAACCTTCCGGGATGACGGGTAAATCAATGCGCCCGACGCGCGCCAGCGGTTCGAGGGCATCATAATAATTCTGCCACAGTACCAGTCGCTGATGATTAATACGCTCTGCCGCTTCCAGTTGCGCCCACAGATAGGCAGCCTGGAGATCGGACATCAAATAACTGGAGCCAATGTCACGCCAGGTATATTTATCAACCTGACCGCGGAAAAATTGACTGCGATTCGTCCCCTTTTCACGGATGATTTCTGCACGTTCAACTAATTTACGGTCGTTGATCAGCGTCGCCCCGCCTTCACCGCCTGCGGTATAGTTTTTGGTCTCATGGAAGCTAAAGCAGCCAATATGCCCAATGGTCCCCAGCGCACGGCCTTTGTAGGTCGACATTACGCCCTGAGCAGCATCTTCCACCACGAACAGGTTGTACTGTGACGCCAACGCCATAATGGTATCCATTTCACAGGCAACCCCGGCGTAGTGCACCGGCACGATAGCGCGGGTTTTCTCAGTAATCGCCGCTTCAATCAGCGTTTCATCAATGTTCATGGTATCCGGGTGGATATCGACAAAGACGATTTTTGCGCCACGCAGCACGAATGCATTCGCGGTAGATACAAATGTGTAGCTGGGCATGATGACTTCATCGCCGGGCTGGATGTTCAGTAATAATGCCGCCATCTCCAGTGACGCGGTACAGGATGGCGTCAGCAGCACTTTCTCACTGCCAAAATGCTGCTCCAGCCATTGCTGGCAACGACGGGTAAAACCGCCATCGCCACACAGCTTACCGCTGCTCATCGCTGACTGCATGTATTCAAGCTCGGTTCCCACCACCGGCGGCGCATTAAATGGAATCATTTTGTCACCTGTATAACCAGTACGCGGTGCTTTCCACATTTGCACCACTCTGTATATAACGTTTAAGCGCGGCGGTGTTGCCCATCTGGGTCGCCACCCGCAATGTTGTTTTACCGCGAGCCTGCGCCCAGCAAAGCGCAGCCTGCATGAGTTCTGCACCCGCACCACGACCAGCCAGCAGGCCAATACGTGCATCAGTATCATTGACGTCACGTAGTGAGACATAACCGCGAATCCCACCAGTCTGTGTGCGAAAAATGAGGCACTGATGATCGAATGTGCCCAGCACAGCGTTTTCTATCCACTGTGCATAAAAACGCGCACTGGCCTCCACGGGATACCACGGTGCGCGGAAACGACTTTGGGCGAACGCCTCTCCCGCCAGTTGACGCAGTAGCGGAATATCCGCAGCTTGTGCCACCTGAGCACCGGGATTTTCACGGGCACACGTAACCGGCAGAACAAAGTCCATTTCACCTTCTACCAGTGAAAAACCCAACTGCTGTAAAGCATCAATTTCATTCGTATTTGCAGCAGGAATTTTTGCCTGCACCCGGTCCCAGCGCTGTAAGACTTCTGCTGTCAGAATCGGTGCATGCGGGTCAAACCGTACGATGGCGCTATTCACACCAAAGAACGTATTTTCCCAATCCAGAGACTCAATACTGGCGCGGACGGGCACGGAGAAGCTCCAGCAAATATTGGCCGTAGCCTGTTTTAGCCAGCGAGCTGGCGGCACGTCTTACGCCTTCATCATCCAGCCAGCCATTGCGCCACGCTATCTCTTCCAGACAGGCGATTTTAAAGCCCTGACGTTTCTCTACCGTCTGCACAAAAGTGCTCGCTTCAATCAGACTGTCGTGCGTACCGGTATCCAGCCAGGCAAAGCCACGGCCAAGCAATTCAACGGTCAGATTGCCATCGTCAAGGTACATCTGGTTAATGGAGGTAATTTCCAGTTCCCCACGCTCAGAAGGTTTCACACGCTTTGCGTATTCCACTACCTTGCTGTCGTAGAAATAGAGTCCTGTCACCGCCCAGTTTGATTTTGGTTCTTTCGGCTTCTCTTCCAGCGAGACTGCCCGAAAATTGTCATCGAACTCCACCACACCGAAACGCTCAGGATCCATCACCTGATAGCCAAATACTGTCGCACCTGTCGTGCGGGCGGCAACGTGGCGTAATTTTGGACTAAATCCCTGGCCAAAGAAGATATTGTCCCCAAGCACCAGACATGACGGCTCGCCGTTAAGGAACGTTTCACCAATAATGAACGCCTGTGCTAAACCATCCGGACTGGGCTGCTCCGCATAGTGCAATTCAATACCGAACTCGGAGCCATCCCCCAGCAAACGCTGGAAATACCCTTTATCTTCCGGTGTGGTAATAATTAGGATCTCGCGAATTCCCGCCAGCATCAGTACCGATAGCGGGTAATAGATCATGGGCTTATCGTAAATAGGCAATAACTGCTTCGATACGCCGCGCGTAATGGGGTACAGGCGAGTACCTGAGCCACCAGCCAGAATGATACCTTTCATATGATCCCTCCTCCGGGCGCCAAAATCAGGCTGTTAGCCCTTCAGACCCAAACGCTCACCCTGGTAACTGCCATCCTGCACGGGTTTCCACCAGGCCTCATTTGCCAGATACCATTGCACGGTTTTGCGCATCCCACTTTCAAACGTTTCCTGCGGCACCCAGCCAAGTTCACGCGCAATTTTTGACGCATCAATGGCATAGCGCAAATCATGACCTGGGCGATCGTCAACATAGGTGATCAATTCACGATACCGCATGACACCTCGTGGTTTTTGCGGCGCCAGTTCTTCCAACAAGCTGCAAATCGTTTCGACCACGTCCAGGTTTTTACGCTCATTATGACCACCAATATTATAGGTCTCGCCAACTGCACCTGTTGTCGCGACGCAATAGAGCGCCCGGGCATGATCTTCCACATACAGCCAGTCACGAATCTGCTGTCCGTTGCCGTACACCGGTAGAGGTTTTCCCGCCAGTGCATTGAGTATCATCAGCGGGATCAGTTTTTCCGGGAAATGATAGGGACCATAGTTGTTGGAGCAGTTAGTAATTAACGTTGGCAGCCCGTAGGTACGCAACCAGGCTCGAACCAGATGATCGCTGCTGGCCTTTGACGCAGAATAAGGACTACTCGGTGCATACGGCGTCGTTTCGGTAAAGAAATCATCCGTAGAATGCAGGTCGCCGTACACCTCATCGGTTGATATATGGTGGAAACGAAACGCCTGCTTTTTATCATCGGTTAACACATTCCAGTATGCGCGAGCGGCTTCCAGCAACGTGTAGGTCCCGACAATATTGGTTTCAATAAATGCGGCGGGGCCATCGATAGAACGATCAACATGACTTTCTGCCGCCAGATGCATCACGCAATCCGGCTGATACTGTTGAAACACGTTGTCGAGCGCTACGCGATCGCAGATATCCACGTGTTCAAAGGCAAAACGGGCATTCTGTGCAACCGGCGTCAGCGACATCAGGTTTCCGGCATAGGTTAACTTATCAACCACTACCACGGCATCCCGAGTCTCATTAATGATGTGACGCACAACCGCTGAGCCAATAAATCCTGCACCACCGGTAACCAGAATTCGTTTCATTAGCGCCAGACTCCTTTGGTATCAACCACATATTGCTGGTGAACCGCATCGCCTTTAATCGCTTTAAATTCATTATGGTCAACCAGCATCACCAGCACATCGGCACTTGCCAACGCAGCATCCAGTTTCGCCAGTTGACACAGGCCATCCAGTTTTTTCGGCAACTGATGGATATTCGGTTCAACCACCCACGTCTCGCCGCTGTGCCAACGTGCGATACTTTGCGCCACCCCCATTGCCGGGCTTTCACGTAAATCATCAATATTCGGTTTGAACGCCAGACCAAAACAGGCAATTTTTACTTCGCTGGCACGTTTATTGGTCTCCGTCAGACAATCTGCTACAGCGGCTTTTACCCGATCGACAACCCAATGAGGCTTACTATCATTTACCTCGCGCGCGGTGCGGATCAATCTCGCCTGCTGCGGGTTCTGCGCCACAATAAACCACGGATCGACCGCGATACAGTGTCCGCCAACGCCAGGTCCAGGCTGCAAAATATTAACCCGCGGGTGGCGGTTTGCCAGACGGATCAGTTCCCAAACGTTAATCCCCTGATCGGCGCAAATCAGCGACAGTTCATTAGCAAAGGCGATATTGACGTCACGAAAGCTGTTTTCGGTCAACTTACACATTTCTGCGGTGCGGGCGTTAGTCACCACGCATTCACCTTCGAGGAAGATGTTGTACAGTTCGCTGGCACGCGTAGAACAGACGGGGGTCATTCCGCCAATCACACGGTCATTTTTAATCAGTTCAACCATCACCTGGCCTGGCAGCACGCGCTCCGGACAATAAGCAATGTTCACGTCAGCCTGTTCCCCCGCCTGCTGCGGGAAAGTCAGGTCAGGGCGCATTTCTGCAAGCCATGCTGCCATCTGTTCCGTTGCCCCGACGGGTGACGTCGATTCAAGGATCACCAACGCCCCTTTTTTCAACACCGGTGCAAGTGACTTCGCTGCGGCTTCAACATAGACCATATCGGGTTCATGCTCCCCCTTGAAGGGGGTCGGCACAGCAATCAGATAAGCGTCTGCTTCGACGGGTGCCGTAACCGCACGCAGAAAGCCATTTTCGACAGCCGTTTTCACCACAGCACCCAAATCGGGTTCGACGATGTGGATTTCACCGCGGTTAATGGTATCCACCGCATGTTGATTTACATCTACGCCAATAACATGTTTTTGACGGGAAGCAAAAGCGGCCGCCGTTGGCAGTCCGATATAACCCAGCCCAATGACAGAAATGGTCGTAAAACTCATAGCGATATCCGATTATTTTTTAACGCGTGTAAAATTCGGCCACACGCCTGCCCATCACCATACGGATTATGGGCGCGGCTCATGGTCTGATATTCATTTTCGTCATGCAGCAAGCGCGTGACTTCTGCCACAATCCGCTGAGGGTCAGTCCCAACCAGACGTACTGTGCCTGCGGTAATAGCTTCTGGCCGTTCCGTTGTTTCGCGCATCACCAACACAGGTTTGCCCAGAGAAGGGGCTTCCTCCTGAATCCCACCAGAATCGGTAAGGATAAGCCAGGCATGATTCATCAGCCAGACGAATGGCAGATAGTCCTGCGGTTCAATGAGCATCACGTTATCAACGTGACCCAAAATACGATTTACCGGCTCGCTAACGTTGGGGTTCAGGTGTACCGGATAGACAATCTGTACATCCTGATTAGCCGCGGCAATTTCCGCCAGAGCATGGCAGATTTGCTCAAAACCGCGACCAAAGCTTTCCCGACGATGACCGGTCACCAGGATCATCTTTTTATCAGCATCCAGGAAAGGATAGCGCTCAGCCAGTTCAGCACGCAGCGCTTCATTTCCCAGTACACGATCGCGAACCCAGATCAACGCATCAATAACCGTGTTCCCCGTGACAAAAATACGATCATCCGGAATGGTTTCACGCAGCAGGTTTTGGCGTGAATTTTCAGTTGGGGAAAAGTGATACATTGCCAGGCGCCCGGTCAATGTACGGTTTGCCTCTTCCGGCCAGGGAGAATAGAGATCGCCCGTTCGCAACCCAGCCTCAACATGTCCCACCGGAATACGCTGATAAAACGCGGCCAGACTGGTAGCAAGGGTTGTTGTTGTATCACCGTGGACTAGCACCACATCAGGTTTGAACTCAGCGAGGATTGGCTTTAATCCTTCCAGAATTCGACAGGTAATTTCTGTCAGTCCCTGACCTGGCTGCATAATATTGAGATCGTAGTCAGGTACGATGGAAAAGAGGTGCAATACCTGATCGAGCATCTCCCGATGCTGTGCGGTGACGCAAACTTTCGCGTCGAAATCAGGATCTTTAGCCAGCGCATGAACCAGAGGAGCCATCTTAATGGCCTCCGGTCGCGTACCAAATACAGTCAGTACTTTCACATCGATTCTCTTCGGATTGGCAGTGAGAGCCCAGCCCCTCACTGCAACGATATTGCTAAATCGAACGGCGACGGGTTAACGCGACACCAGCACCGATCAGGGCCCCAACGATGCCCCACATAATCATCAGGAAGGCACGACGTGGGCTATCACGTTTTACCGGTTCTTCCGGCGTCCGCAAATAACGATAGGTCTGAAAACGCGGATCCAGGGTCGGGCCTACGTTCAGCGTGTTCAGCATGGCCCTGTTTTGAAAATAGTCCATATCAAAATCTGGGCCAACAGACTGCAGGTTTTCGAGTCGCGCCTGTAGCATAGGACGTCCGAGTAAAAACAACTCAGAATCAGGTAACTCTTCAGCAGGGACATCAGTAGAAGTACGCGAAATATTATGCTGCTCAGCAATTTTGAGCGCTTGTTCAATGTTATGAACACGGCGAGAGAAAATCGATTTTGCTACCTCTTCCTGCCGTTTGACCTGCGCTTTCATTTGCACCGTCCGCGCAGCCCACGCGCCTTTCAGCTCATCGTTCAGATGACGTGCTGCACGCTGACTGGCAAAGGCCACGTACTGGCGCAGCAGATTGTTGGCATCAGGTGCCGTTTCCGCAATCAGCTTTACGCTGTCATTGGTGTTCCGCAACGCATCACCAGGCATAAACTGAATGTTATTGATCAGTTCATCCAGCAGCGCGGCATCGGCTTTACTGTTTCCAACCATACGCTGCTTATAGTAATCAGTCTGCTGCCAGAATTCACGACGCGTATCCCAGGAGGCAAGCTGCATGATAAATTCTTTATAGGCTTCATCCATCACCGACGGCTGGTCCGTTGACGCGAGGCTGGCCTTAATATCCAGGTTGCGCAGGAACTGTTGTTGAGAATAATACCCCCCCAACATATTGACCGTAGGCTTGTCTGAAATAGCCGTTGCGCTCCACTCCTGACGGGCGAAAAAAGTATAGGCGAGAGCAACAAGTGCAAATGCGAGCGCCATACCGACAATCCACACCTTCCCTGCCCATAAGGTACGAAACAACCCACGGATATCCAGTTCATTTTCAGCGCTCACGGCGTCTTCCCCCGGTAATGGTTGTGTCATCGCATCCTCAATTCACTTGGTTAAGTTTGGTTTGCCTTCACGAATTCTTCGCAGTCTGCGCTTCACTCGCTTGATAAATCTCGCCACTTTCCAGGCACGCTTGATACAGTATCCGTAGAGGCCAAATGCCATTAAAAACAGCACCAGCATGGCCCATTCCGGAACCAAACGGAAATATTCAGCCAGCACACCGATCGATGCCAACACGGCCGCAGCCAGCGTAATCAGAACAAATGCCTGGCGGGAAGTAAACCCAGCCCGCATCACCAAATGATGAATGTGCTGGCGATCGGCTGAGAACGGGCTCATGCCCTTACGCAAACGCCGGTACATGATTGCCACCATATCCATCAATGGGATGGCGATAATCCACAGTGCGGTAACTGGGCTTATAGGATGCGTTTTGCCCTGCGTGGTTTCCAGCAGGATCCAGATGATGGTAAAACCAATCAGCGTACTGCCGGCATCACCCATGAAGACTTTATAACGGCGCCCAAGAACGCCCAAGTTCAGCAGAATATAAGGCAGAATGGCGGCGATCATCGCAAAACACCATACGGCCAGACTCGTCTGCCCATCGAACCACAGGATAAACCCCATCGCCGCGAATGAAACGCTGGACAGCCCACCTAGCAGGCCGTCAATGCCGTCCACCATATTGAAAGCATTAATTGCCGCCCAGACGGCAAACAGCGTCAGTAAATAGCCAAACGGACCAAGAATCATCTCCCAGGGGCCAAAAATATACCCAAGGCTAAGAAGATAGAGTTTGCCAACCGACATCATGATGATGCCGATCGCGGCCTGGATAGTTGCGCGAATTTTTACACTGATATCAAAACGATCGTCCAGCGCGCCAACCAAAACCAGCACGCCGGCACAGGCCAGATAGAGAGAAGCATGCGGGATGTAATAATCAGCAATCACAAACGTAAAGCAAATACCTGCGTAAGCCGAAATCCCCCCAACCAACGGGATCAATCCTTGATGCCGTTTGCGAAAGTTGGGTTTATCCACTAAACCAATCTTTTTTGCGACCTTACGCGCAAAGAAAAGAAACAGTGTTGTGAATAAAAAAATACTGATGAGATCAGTGCTTACTGTCAGTAAATTCACAATGCATGCTCTCAGAGAAAATTAATAGCAGAAGTATAACCACGAAGACCTTTATTCAGAAGGGAAACCCGCCTCCATATCCGATGGTTCTGTATAATTATCAACCACAAGATACAAATTACGAATCTTTTTCAACCTGGCGGTATGTCATACCGTATTATTGTTATTGTGTCGTTAAGATTACAGCTATAAAAGCAAAACGCCACGTAAAAACGTGGCGTTTTCGGATGATGTCTGAATTATGAGCGCTTCATCATATCGAAGAAGTCATCATTGGTCTTCGTCATCGCCAGCTTATTAATGAGGAACTCCATCGCATCAATTTCACCCATCGGATGGATGATTTTGCGCAGGATCCACATTTTCTGCAGCTCTTCCTGGGTGGTAAGCAGCTCTTCTTTACGGGTACCGGAACGATTGTAGTCGATAGCCGGGAAGACGCGTTTTTCAGCAATCTTACGAGAGAGATGCAGTTCCATGTTGCCGGTACCTTTAAACTCTTCGTAGATAACTTCATCCATTTTAGAGCCGGTATCGATAAGCGCAGTTGCGATGATGGTCAGGCTGCCACCCTCTTCCACGTTACGTGCCGCACCGAAGAAACGCTTCGGACGGTGCAGGGCGTTAGCGTCCACACCACCGGTCAGTACTTTACCGGAAGCCGGAACCACGGTGTTGTAAGCACGCGCCAGACGCGTGATGGAGTCGAGCAGGATGATAACGTCTTTCTTATGTTCAACCAGACGTTTCGCCTTCTCGATTACCATTTCCGCAACCTGAACGTGGCGAGATGCGGGTTCGTCAAAGGTAGAAGCCACAACTTCACCTTTAACCAGACGCTGCATCTCGGTCACTTCTTCCGGACGTTCGTCAATCAGCAGAACCATCAGCACGCAGTCCGGGTGGTTGTAGGCAATGCTCTGCGCAATGTTCTGCAGCAGCATTGTTTTACCCGCTTTCGGCGGTGCTACAATCAGACCACGTTGACCACGACCGATCGGCGATGCCAGATCCAGTACGCGCGCCGTTAAGTCCTCGGTAGAACCATTACCACGCTCCATACGCAGACGGGAGTTTGCGTGCAGCGGCGTTAAGTTTTCGAAGAGGATTTTGTTACGGGCGTTTTCCGGTTTGTCGTAGTTAACTTCGTTAACTTTCAACAGCGCAAAATAGCGTTCACCTTCTTTCGGCGGGCGAATCTTACCAGAAATGGTATCACCAGTGCGGAGGTTGAAACGGCGGATTTGGCTTGGGGAAACGTAGATGTCATCAGGACCGGCGAGGTAGGAGCTGTCTGCAGAGCGGAGGAAACCAAATCCATCCTGCAATATCTCCAGCACACCGTCACCAAAGATATCTTCGCCACTCTTTGCGTGCTGCTTCAGGATGGCAAAAATAATGTCCTGCTTGCGCATACGAGCCAGGTTTTCAAGGCCCATATTTTCGCCGAGAGTGATCAGCTCAGAAACCGGCGTATTCTTTAATTCGGTAAGATTCATAATGGTGTGAGTTCTTAAACTTGGGGTAAATCTCGAACTTAATGTTGTGAATGGTATGGCAGGGTCATCCATGCCTGTTTACGGCCATCGACTCATGTCTGTTCGCTGTCTGGTCACAGGAAAGTACGCAGAACTGAAACGACAAGACGGATTGAGTGACAAGGCCCTGAATCTGTCAACTTCTCGCACGAGAAACAACGGGAAGTATTGGATAAAGCTAGATTCAAACTTAATAAGGTATGTTTAATACGAAGTCAACACTAACTTAGCACGACTCAAGTCGGGCGTCCAGTCATCCGAATCATTTCGAAGTATGGCCGCCCGATCATGATACTTCCTTACGCTAAGTTAGCGTCGAGGAACTCTTTCAACTGACCTTTGGACAGTGCGCCAACTTTAGTCGCCGCAACTTCACCGTTTTTAAACAGCAGAAGGGTCGGGATGCCACGAATACCATACTTCGGCGCGGTGCCTGGGTTTTGGTCAATGTTCAGTTTAGCAACCGTCAATTTGCCCTGATATTCGTCAGCGATTTCATCCAGAATCGGAGCGATCATTTTGCACGGACCGCACCACTCTGCCCAGAAATCAACGAGGATCGCTCCGTCCGCTTTGAGTACATCCGTGTCAAAACTGTCGTCAGTCAGGTGAATAATTTTATCGCTCATAATAACTCCACAGGAATAAGCCTGGTGTGTTGGTGTTTACACATCATCCTTCAAGCCGCCTTTTTGTTGGCTGTGCGCTGTGTCCCAGTTACGTACTCAGTACGCTTCTGTGGACCCATTCACTTGCCATCTCGACGCATCATGAATGAATTGTGTACAGTATTAACCAACTAAAGGTTGACTTTATTTCACCGGATACGCTTTCGTAAAGCAATAGTAAGCTGATATTCTACCACACTATGAGCAAAACACATTTAACAGAACAGAAGTTTTCCGACTTCGCCCTGCACCCAAAGGTGATAGAAGCCCTTGAAAATAAAGGGTTTCATAACTGCACGCCCATTCAGGCCCTCGCGCTGCCGCTAACGCTGGCAGGCCGTGATGTTGCAGGGCAGGCGCAAACCGGTACCGGAAAAACGATGGCGTTCCTGACGTCAACGTTTCATTATCTTCTCTCTCATCCCGCGATTGCCGATCGCAAGGTGAACCAACCGCGTGCGTTAATTATGGCGCCAACGCGTGAGTTAGCCGTGCAGATCCACGCCGACGCTGAGCCGCTGGCACAGACCACTGGTCTGAAATTAGGCCTGGCTTATGGCGGTGATGGCTATGACAAACAGCTGAAAGTGCTGGAAAGCGGCGTCGATATTCTTATCGGCACTACCGGTCGTCTCATTGACTACGCAAAGCAGAACCATATCAACCTGGGCGCGATTCAGGTCGTGGTACTGGATGAAGCCGATCGTATGTACGATCTTGGCTTTATTAAAGATATTCGTTGGCTGTTCCGCCGTATGCCGCCAACCACTCAACGCCTGAACATGCTGTTTTCCGCAACCCTCTCTTACCGCGTCCGTGAACTGGCGTTTGAACAGATGAACAACGCCGAGTACGTTGAAGTTGAACCGGAACAGAAGACGGGCCACCGTATTAAAGAAGAACTCTTCTATCCTTCAAACGAAGAGAAAATGCGTTTGCTGCAAACGCTGATTGAAGAAGAATGGCCAGATCGCGCCATTGTTTTTGCGAACACCAAACATCGCTGTGAAGAGATCTGGGGCAGTCTTGCTGCTGACGGACATCGTGTAGGCCTGCTTACCGGTGATGTGGCGCAGAAAAAACGCCTGCGTATCCTTGATGAGTTCACCCGTGGCGATCTCGATATTCTCGTCGCGACCGATGTCGCGGCACGTGGCCTGCACATTCCAGCCGTAACGCACGTGTTTAACTATGACCTGCCGGATGATTGTGAAGATTACGTCCACCGCATTGGTCGTACAGGTCGTGCAGGCGCAAGTGGTCATTCTATTAGCCTGGCTTGTGAAGAGTACGCGCTGAATTTACCTGCAATCGAGACCTACATTGGCCACTCGATTCCGGTCAGTAAGTACAACCCGGACGCGCTGATGACCGACCTGCCGAAGCCGCTGCGCCTGACGCGCCCACGCCCAGGCAATGGCCCGCGTCGTACCGGCGGTGCCCCACGTAATCGTCGTCGTTCAGGTTAAGAAAAGTTATGCCATACACAAAATCATTCAGCCTGTATCAAGGCGGCAAGAAAACGAATCCCGATGAGCTTACTTTAGTCAGTGATTCGGGTGAGAGAACGCAGCCAACACAGATACAGGTTGAAGGATGAAGTGTATGAATTCTACTTCGCTGTATGCGGCAATAGATCTCGGCTCTAATAGTTTTCATATGCTGGTTGTACGCGAGGTGGCGGGAAGCATCCAGACGCTCACGCGTATCAAACGCAAGGTGCGTCTGGCTGCCGGCCTGAACAACGACAACGTTCTCTCCGCTGAAGCCATGGAACGCGGCTGGCAATGTCTGCGCCTGTTTGCAGAACGTCTGCAGGATATCCCACACCCGCAAATCCGCGTCGTCGCCACCGCGACACTACGTATTGCCGTAAACGCCAACGCGTTTATCGCTAAAGCACAAGAGATCCTCGGCTGTCCTGTCCAGGTGATTAGCGGCGAAGAAGAAGCCCGACTGATTTATCAGGGTGTCGCCCATACTACCGGCGGAGCCGATCAGCGCCTGGTCGTTGATATTGGTGGTGCCAGTACTGAACTGGTCACCGGTTCCGGCGCACAAACCACCTCCTTGTTTAGTCTGTCAATGGGCTGCGTTACCTGGCTCGAACGGTACTTCACCGATCGTAATCTGGCGCAGGAAAATTTTGACGAAGCAGAGAAGGCGGCGCGTGAGGTTCTACGCCCGGTAGCAGATAAACTGCGCTTTCATGGCTGGAAAGTCTGTGTTGGTGCCTCTGGTACCGTGCAGGCACTACAGGAAATCATGATGGCGCAGGGAATGGATGAGCGTATTACGCTGGCGAAACTCCAGCAGTTAAAACAGCGCGCCATTCATTGTGGACGCCTGGAAGAGCTGGAAATAGAGGGCCTAACACTGGAACGCGCATTGGTGTTCCCCAGCGGACTGGCCATTCTGATCGCTATTTTCACGGAACTGAACATTCAGTGCATGACCCTCGCAGGTGGCGCTTTACGCGAAGGTCTGGTCTACGGCATGTTACATCTGGCAGTGGATCAGGATATTCGCAGCCGTACGTTGCGTAATATTCAGCGTCGATTTATGGTCGATACTGAGCAAGCGCATCGGGTTGCCAATCTGGCGACTAAATTCCTCGATCAGGTAGAAAAAAAGTGGCATCTTGAAGCGATAAGTCGTGAACTACTGATTAGCGCCTGCCAGTTACATGAAATTGGGCTGAGCGTCGATTTTAAGCAGGCACCACAGCATGCGGCGTATCTGGTACGCAACCTCGATCTCCCGGGATTTACCCCCGCGCAAAAAAAACTGTTAGCCACGCTGTTATTAAATCAGACCAACCCAGTCGATCTCTCTTCGCTCCACCAGCAAAACGCCGTGCCTCCGCGTATCGCTGAGCATCTTTGTCGCTTGTTACGGCTTGCGATCATCTTCGCAAGTCGTCGCCGTGACGATTTAGTGCCCGAAGTTCATTTAGATGCAAGAGATGAACACCTTACGGTAACGCTACCTGCTGGATGGCTGGCGCATCACCCACTGGGTAAAGAGCTCATCGATCAAGAAAGCCAGTGGCAAAGCTATGTTCACTGGCCTTTAGAAGTGCACTAAACTTCAAGTATTGCCGGATGGCGCTACGCTTATCCGGCCTACAAAAACCTACTTCTCTTTTGCTTTGGCCATCATAGCCCGAATATTCGCGATGCTGGCTTGCCCCTTTTGCATCCGCTCCTCAGCGCTCACCACTTTACGCTCCTGTTCCCAGATTACGTCATCCTGTGGCAGTTCCAGCAGGAAGCGGCTCGGCTCCGGACGCACCAGCTCCCCGTATTGACGGCGTTCTTTGCACAACGTGAAGATAAGCTCTTTCTGTGCACGGGTAATGCCGACGTAGGCCAGACGACGCTCTTCATCAATGTTGTCTTCATCAATGCTGCTCTGATGAGGTAAAAAGCCCTCTTCCATTCCCACCATAAACACATAGGGGAACTCCAGCCCTTTTGAAGCATGTAGCGTCATCAGTTGCACCTGATCCAACTCTTCTTCGCTTTCTCCACGCTCCATCATATCGCGCAGGGTAAAACGGGTAACAACCTGAGTCAGGGTCATCGGCTCTTCCAGATCGCTGCCTTCCAGCATCTCCGTCATCCAACTGAACAGCGTGTTGACGTTCTTCATACGCATTTCCGCCGCTTTTGGGCTCGGCGAAGTCTCATACAGCCAGGATTCGTAATCAATGCCATGGATCAGGTCACGCACGGCGGCAATCGGTTCACGCTCCGCGAGGCGCTGGATTTCCCCTAGCCAGTGCGTAAAGCGGGTCAGAGAATCATAACCGCGGCCGGTCAGCGTCTGACTGAGCCCCATATCAAAACTGGCGGTAAACAGGCTTTTATTACGCGTCATGGCCCACTCACCCAACTTTTGCAGTGTCGCCGGGCCTATCTCACGCTTCGGTGTATTAACAATACGCAGAAACGCGCTGTCGTCATCCGGGTTGCTCAGCACGCGCAGGTAGGCGAGCAGATCTTTGATTTCCGGACGCGAGAAAAACGATGTGCCCCCGGAAATTTTGTACGGGATACGGTTCTGCATCAGGAATTTTTCGAACACTCGTGACTGGTGGTTGCCACGATACAGGATCGCATAGTCCTTATACTGCGTCTTATTCACGAAGTGATGAGCAATCAACTCCCCGGTCACACGTTCCGCTTCATGCTCTTCGTTGTTGGCACTCAGTACTTTCAGCTCAAGTCCGTAGCCCAGCTCAGAGAACAACCGCTTTTCAAATACATGCGGGTTATTGGCAATGAGGATGTTCGCGGCCTTCAGGATACGCCCGGAAGAACGATAGTTCTGCTCCAGCTTAACCACCTGCAGCGCCGGAAAATCTTTGCTCAGCAGCACCAGGTTTTGTGGACGCGCACCACGCCACGAGTAAATCGACTGATCGTCATCACCCACGACGGTGAAACGTGCACGGCTGCCCACCAATAACTTCACCAACTCGTACTGGCTGGTGTTGGTATCCTGATATTCATCCACCAGCAGGTAGCGAATCTTGTTTTGCCAGCGCTCACGAACCTCTTCATTACGTTGAAGCAGAAGCGTCGGGAGTAAGATCAGATCGTCAAAGTCAAGAACGTTACACGCCTTCATATGCGCGTCGTACAGACCATAGCAGTGCGCAAAAATACGATCGCGTTCGCCTTTAGCGCTGGCCGCTGCCTGCGCCGGGGTCATCAGATCGTTTTTCCAGTTGGAGATCGTGGAGATCAGCTGTTGGAGGATCAGTTTATCGTCCTCAATTAACCCTTCGGTCAGTTCCTTAAGCAGGGCGACCTGATCGGTATCGTCAAACAGCGAGAAGTTCGACTTCATCCCCAACGCCGCAAATTCACGCTTGATGATATCCAGCCCCAGAGTGTGGAAGGTGGAGATCATCAATCCACGTGCCTCTTTACGACCGAGCGTCTGCGCTACACGCTCTTTCATTTCACGGGCGGCCTTATTGGTAAACGTCACCGCCGCGATATGCCGCGCCTGATAGCCACAAACGCGAATCAGGTGCGCAATTTTATTGGTGATAACGCGCGTCTTACCGGAGCCCGCTCCCGCCAGCACCAGGCAAGGGCCAGTGACGAATTCGACGGCTTGTTGTTGTCCGGGGTTTAAACGCATAGGGGCATTGCTCAATCTGTAAACACGGGGGTGTGGATTGTAGCAGAAAGTCAGGCTGAGATTTACCCGCCGAATGGTAAAGTGTTGGGTAGCAAATCAACGATAAGAGTGACCTTATGGCAAAGAGCGCGGCAGCCCTGCACATCCTGGTAAAAGAAGAAAAACTGGCGCTGGAGATCCTCAGCAAACTGGAGCGAGGAATCAGCTTCGATCATCTGGCAAAACGCTATTCCCGCTGCCCTTCCGGGCGCAACGGCGGCGATCTTGGCGAGTTCAAGCAGGGAATGATGGTGGGGCCATTCGACGCCGCCGTTTTTAGCTGCCCGCTACTTAAGCCTTTCGGGCCGGTCAAAACCAAATTTGGCTATCACATCATCAAGGTGCTGTATCGGCGATAAGCCATGCTAAAATCGCCAGCCTTACAGACTCGCTTATAGAAAGGCTCGATCATGGCAAAAACAGCAGCAGCAGTGCATATCCTGGTGAAAGAAGAGAAACTGGCACTGGATCTTCTGGAACAGATTAAAAACGGCGCAGATTTCGGCAAGCTGGCGAAGAAGCACTCCATCTGCCCATCGGGCAAACGCGGCGGTGACTTAGGTGAATTCCGCCAGGGCCAGATGGTTCCGGCGTTCGATAAAGTGGTCTTCTCCTGCCCAGTGCTGGAGCCAACCGGCCCGCTGCACACTCAGTTCGGTTACCACATCATTAAGGTGTTGTACCGTAACTAAGGTGTATCCCCGGCATCGGCGTTGCCTCGTCCGGGCTACCGGTCGTTCGTAGCCCGGACGAGGCAACGCCGGATTTTTATTTCTGCGATTGCAGCGTCTGCTGGGCGTTATGCTTCATCACGTGGGTGCTAACCGCCGCCTGGAACACCTTAAACATCAGGCCGTTAATCAGCGTAGTGATAGTAATCACGATAAACGCCGTCATCACCCAGTCAATCAGCGCAAACCCGCTGTTCAACAGCGCCGGGCGATATACCGCCATCCCGCCAAATACCACCCAGTGGCTTAAGCAATAGAAGCAGTGGAATAAGTGCCCCATCAGCGCGTTCTTTTCCGTCGTCCATTCGCGAAACGCGGCAAACAGCTCCGTCTGCGTCACCGTCATCGAAATACTGCTCGCCGCCATCGCAATCATCAGGCAGGTGGTTAAATTTTCAATCATGGTCGTGGCCTTTGTCGTTGAAGTAGCTAATAAATTCGCTGCCGATATCCTGTAGCGTCAGGCGTTTAAAACGATCGAGGATCAGCGTCTGCGCATCGGCGAGCGTCTCTGACATCACCCGGTTTACCCCCTGTTCTACCAGGCACTGCGGGTTTTCGCTGCGGTTGCCCAACGCAAACAGCGCCGGTTCGCCGAGCGCCATGTAGATATCGTAAAGCGTGATGTCGCTAACCGGCCGACACAGCCGCCAGCCGCCATGGTGCCCCTTAGTGGCACAGACAATGTTGTTTTCCCTGAGCCCGGCAAGCAGCTTGCGGATGAATGCCGGATTGCCGTCGATAAAGGCAGCCATCTGTTCGGATGTCAGAGGTTTGTCCATCTGCTCCAGGTGAAGCAGGATGTGCAGCGTTGCTGAGAATGAGTTGTTTGTTTTCATGTAACTTACAATATTACATAAGATAGATATGAGCAATCCCAGAAATGATCATCTGTACAAATAAAAGCTATCTACATGATAAAAAGATGAATTTAGATGATAAGAGAGTGGAGCGAGCGATCCCGTCAAACGCAGATAAAAAAACGGCCCGGTAGCGAGACGCTGACCGGGCCGGATGATAACGAGGTTTTATTAGCCTGCTACTGCGATACGCTTCATATCGGTCATGTAGCCGCGCAGTTTCTTACCAACCTGCTCGATAGCGTGGCCGCGAATAGCTTCGTTCACGTCGCGCAGCTGGGCGTTGTCTACCGCGCCTTCAGCAATCGCTTTGCCCAGGTCGCCGGTCTGCAGAGTGGTCATGAACTCTTTCAGCAGCGGTACGCAAGCGTAAGAGAACAGGTAGTTACCGTATTCTGCGGTATCGGAGATAACCACGTTCATTTCGTACAAACGCTTACGTGCTATGGTGTTCGCGATCAGCGGCAGTTCGTGCAGTGATTCGTAGTAAGCAGACTCTTCGATGATGCCGGAATCCACCATGGTTTCGAACGCCAGCTCAACGCCCGCTTTCACCATCGCAATCATCAGAACGCCTTTATCGAAGTATTCCTGCTCGCCGATTTTACCTTCAAACTGCGGTGCGGTTTCAAACGCGGTTTTACCGGTCTCTTCACGCCAGGTCAGCAGCTTCTTATCGTCGTTAGCCCAGTCAGCCATCATGCCGGAAGAGAATTCGCCGGAGATGATGTCGTCCATGTGTTTCTGGAACAGCGGCGCCATGATCGCTTTCAGCTGCTCGGACAGCGCATAAGCACGCAGTTTCGCCGGGTTAGACAGACGGTCCATCATCAAAGTGATGCCGCCCTGCTTCAGCGCTTCGGTGATGGTTTCCCAACCGAACTGAATCAGTTTTTCTGCGTATGCCGGGTCGGTACCTTCTTCCACCAGCTTGTCGAAGCACAGCAGAGAGCCCGCCTGCAGCATACCGCACAGGATAGTCTGCTCGCCCATCAGGTCAGATTTCACTTCTGCAACAAAGGACGATTCCAGCACGCCAGCACGGTGACCACCGGTCGCCGCAGCCCAGGCTTTAGCGATAGCCATACCTTCGCCTTTCGGATCGTTTTCCGGGTGAACCGCGATCAGCGTTGGTACACCGAAACCACGTTTGTACTCTTCACGCACTTCGGTACCCGGACACTTCGGTGCCACCATCACTACGGTGATGTCTTTACGGATCTGCTCGCCCACTTCAACAATGTTGAAGCCGTGGGAGTAACCCAGCGCCGCGCCGTCTTTCATCAGCGGCTGTACGGAACGCACAACGTCGGAGTGCTGTTTGTCTGGCGTCAGGTTCACTACCAGATCCGCCTGCGGGATCAGCTCTTCGTAGGTACCCACTTTGAAGCCGTTTTCAGTCGCTTTACGCCAGGAAGCACGTTTCTCAGCGATCGCTTCTTTACGCAGGGCGTAGGAGATATCCAGACCGGAGTCACGCATGTTCAGGCCCTGGTTCAGACCCTGCGCGCCACAGCCGACGATGACCACTTTTTTACCCTGAAGGTAGCTTGCGCCGTCGGCGAATTCTTCGCGGCCCATGAAGCGACATTTGCCCAGCTGAGCCAGCTGCTGACGCAGATTCAGTGTATTAAAGTAGTTAGCCATGATGGTGTACTCCGTGATGTTGTGTGTCTTATTGTTCGGTTCGCGTTTCAGCGAGAATGAACCCACATTACAACAGGAAATTTATTGCGGAAATTGATATATTCACAACATCACATTGCAATTTATGCAACGTAGAAACCCGGAGGCTCGTCTGTGGATTTACGCGATCTAAAAACCTTCCTGCACCTGGCGGAAAGTCGCCACTTTGGCCGAAGTGCACGGGCCATGCACGTCAGTCCTTCTACGCTTTCCCGGCAGATTCAACGCCTGGAAGAGGATCTTGGTCAGGCGCTATTTGTCCGTGATAACCGCACGGTCACGCTCACCGAAGCGGGTGAAGAGCTGCGCGTTTTTGCCCAACAGACGCTGCTGCAGTATCAGCAATTACGCCATACCATTGATCAGCAAGGACCGTCGTTGTCCGGTGAACTGCATATCTTCTGCTCGGTGACTGCCGCCTACAGCCATTTACCACCGATCCTTGATCGCTTCCGTGCCGAACACCCGTCGGTGGAAATCAAACTCACTACCGGTGATGCCGCCGATGCGATGGATAAAGTGGTCACTGGCGAGGCTGACCTGGCGATTGCCGGGAAGCCAGAAACGCTGCCTGGCGCGGTGGCCTTTTCCATGTTGGAGAACCTGGCGGTGGTGCTGATTGCCCCGGCACTGCCTTGCCCGGTACGCAATCAGATTTCCGTAGAGGAACCTGATTGGTCCACGGTACCCTTTATCATGGCTGACCAGGGGCCGGTTCGCCGCCGCATTGAGCTGTGGTTCCGGCGCAATAAAATCAGCAATCCGTCAATTTACGCCACGGTGGGCGGTCATGAAGCCATGGTCTCAATGGTGGCACTGGGCTGCGGTGTGGCGCTGCTGCCGGAAGTGGTGCTGGAAAATAGCCCTGAACCGGTGCGCAACCGCGTGATGATTTTAGAACGTAGCGACGAGAAAACGCCGTTTGAGCTGGGCGTTTGCGCACAAAAAAAGCGGCTGCATGAGCCGCTGATTGATGCGTTCTGGAGCTTGCTACCTGGGCACTAATGCCGGATGGCGGCACAAGCGCCTTATCCGGCCTACCCTGCCAGAAAGAACCTGAACGCAGGGTTATGACTCTCATCATGGCAGTCGTAGCCCAGCTCATTTAGTCGCGTTTCAAAATCCGGCTCATGATCGCCCAGTTCAAACGCCGCCAGAACACGGCCGTAGTCAGTTCCATGACTGCGGTAGTGGAACAATGAAATATTCCAGTGCGTCCCCAGAGTATGCAGAAACTTCAGCAGCGCCCCCGGCGATTCCGGGAATTCGAAGCTGAACAGTCGCTCCTGCAAGGGTTTTGACGGACGTCCACCGACCATATAGCGCACGTGCAGTTTTGCCATTTCATCGTCGGAAAGATCCACCACACTGTAGCCACCCTCGTTGAGCAACTGAAGAATTTCCTTACGTTCCTCCAGCCCACGACTCAGACGTACCCCGACAAAAATACAAGCGTCTTTGGCATCAGCAAAACGGTAGTTAAACTCAGTAACCGAGCGCCCACCCAGCAATTGGCAGAATTTCAGGAAACTGCCCTTCTCTTCCGGGATGGTCACTGCCAGCAATGCTTCACGTTGCTCCCCGAGCTCGCAGCGTTCAGAAACGTAGCGCAGGCCGTGGAAATTAACGTTGGCACCAGAAAGCACATGCGCCAGCCGTTCACCGCGAATATTGTGCTGGGCGATGTATTTTTTCATTCCCGCCAGCGCCAGCGCGCCCGATGGCTCAGCCACGGCTCGCACATCTTCAAACAGGTCTTTCATCGCCGCGCAAATAGCATCGCTATCGACGGTGATAATGTCATCGAGATACTCCTGGCACAGACGGAAGGTTTCATCACCAATGCGTTTGACCGCTACGCCTTCAGCAAAAAGACCGACGCGTGGGAGATCCACCGGATGACCGGCCTCCAGCGCCGCTTTCAGGCAGGCAGAATCTTCAGCTTCCACGGCAATCACTTTAATTTGTGGCATCAACTGTTTAATCAGTACGGCGACACCGGCGGCCAGACCACCGCCACCGACCGGTACAAAAACGCGATCAAGATGGGCATCCTGCTGCAGTAATTCCAGCGCCAGCGTACCTTGCCCGGCAATCACCATCGGGTGATCGAACGGCGGGATCCAGGTAAAGCCTTGCTGTTGCGACAGCTCAATTGCTTTGGCTTTGGCTTCATCAAAGTTCGCGCCGTGCAGCAATACTTCGCCACCGAAACCGCGCACGGCATCGACTTTGATATCAGCGGTAGCCGTCGGCATGACAATCAGCGCTTTCACACCTAAACGCGCAGAGGAGAACGCCACGCCCTGGGCATGGTTTCCTGCTGATGCAGTGATCACGCCATGCGCTTTCTGCGCTTCAGTCAGTCCCGCCATCATGGCATAGGCTCCGCGCAGCTTGAAACTGTGCACGGGCTGTCGGTCTTCGCGTTTCACCAGAATGACGTTATCGAGGCGCGAAGAGAGCTTGTCCATTTTTTGTAACGGTGTGACCTGCGCCGCTTCGTACACCGGCGCACGCAGTACCGCTCTGAGATATTCAGCACCTTCCGGTGTGCCGGACAGGGGTTGTGAATCCGCCATCGTCTTAACCCCCCAGTTTCGATTTATCGCGCACCGCACCTTTGTCGGCGCTGGTTGCCAGGCTGGCATAGGCGCGCAGGGCAAAAGAGACCTGACGCTGACGATCTTTTGGTGTCCAGGCTTTGTCACCGCGTGCTTCCTGCGCTTCACGGCGCGCAGCGATTTCCGCATCACTCAGTTGCAGTTGAATGCCACGATTCGGGATATCGATAGCAATCATGTCGCCATCTTCGATAATCGCGATATTACCGCCGCTGGCCGCTTCCGGTGAAACGTGACCGATAGAGAGGCCCGAAGTACCGCCAGAGAAACGGCCATCTGTTATCAGGGCACAGGCCTTGCCCAGACCCATCGATTTCAGGAAGGTGGTTGGGTAAAGCATTTCCTGCATCCCTGGTCCGCCTTTCGGCCCTTCATAGCGAATAACTACCACGTCGCCGGCAACCACTTTGCCGCCAAGAATAGCCTCAACCGCATCGTCCTGGCTTTCATACACTTTTGCCGGGCCGGTGAATTTCAGGATGCTGTCATCCACGCCTGCGGTTTTCACGATGCAGCCGTTTTCCGCGAAGTTACCGTACAACACAGCCAGGCCGCCGTCTTTGCTGTAGGCGTGTTCCAGCGAGCGGATACAACCTTCGGCGCGATCGTCATCCAGCGTATCCCAACGGCAGTCCTGCGAGAACGCCTGGGTGGTACGGATGCCGGCCGGGCCTGCGCGGAACATCTTTTTCACCGCGTCATCTTTGGTCAGCATCACGTCATAGCGATCGAGCGTTTGCGGCAGCGTCAGACCCAGCACGTTTTTCACGTCACGGTTCAGCAGGCCTGCTCTGTCCAGTTCACCTAAAATGCCCAGTACGCCGCCCGCGCGGTGCACGTCTTCCATATGGTATTTCTGCGTACTTGGCGCCACTTTACACAGCTGCGGCACTTTACGAGACAGCTTGTCGATGTCACTCATAGTGAAGTCGATTTCCGCTTCCTGCGCTGCCGCCAGCAGGTGCAGAACGGTGTTGGTGGAGCCGCCCATTGCGATATCCAGTGTCATGGCATTTTCAAACGCCGCCTTGCTGGCAATGTTGCGCGGCAGAGCGGAAGCGTCATCCTGCTCATAATAGCGTTTGGTCAACTCGACAATACGCGAACCGGCATTGAGAAACAGTTGCTTACGGTCAGCGTGGGTCGCCAGCAACGAACCATTACCTGGCTGCGACAGACCCAGCGCTTCGGTCAGACAGTTCATCGAGTTGGCGGTGAACATCCCCGAGCAAGAGCCGCAAGTCGGACAGGCGGAACGCTCAACCTGTTCGCTTTGTGAGTCAGAAACTTTCGGGTCCGCACCCTGAATCATTGCATCAACCAGATCGAGCTTGATGATTTGGTCAGAGAGCTTGGTTTTTCCGGCTTCCATCGGGCCACCGGAAACAAAGATCACCGGAATATTCAGGCGCAAAGAGGCCATTAACATCCCGGGGGTGATTTTGTCGCAGTTGGAGATGCAGACCATCGCATCGGCACAGTGGGCGTTAACCATGTACTCGACCGAATCGGCAATCAGCTCGCGCGACGGCAGTGAATACAGCATGCCCCCGTGGCCCATGGCAATTCCGTCATCCACAGCAATGGTGTTGAACTCTTTTGCTACGCCGCCTGAAGCTTCGATTTGTTCGGCAACCAGCTTACCGAGATCGCGCAGATGCACGTGCCCCGGCACGAACTGGGTAAAGGAGTTCACCACAGCGATAATCGGTTTACCGAAGTCGTCATCGGTCATCCCGGTGGCGCGCCACAATGCGCGGGCACCCGCCATATTACGGCCATGGGTGGTGGTGGCAGAACGATACTTAGGCATGCTTGATTAACTCCCGTCTGTCTAATAATTGGGACGGTGCGTGCCGTCCCAAATTTATGTTTATTGATTAACCTGATCCAACCAGCCGTATTTATCTTCTGTTTCACCGGTGAAGAGGCCAAAGAAGGCTTGCTGGATGCGTTTGGTGACTGGACCGCAGCGGCCTTCACCGACCTGAATACCATCAACGCTGCGTACTGGTGTGATTTCCGCTGCAGTACCGGACATGAACACTTCGTCGGCCAGATACAGCGATTCACGGGAAAGTACCTGCTCACGCACTTCGATATCGAGATCTTTCGCCAGCTTAATGATCGCGTCACGGGTGATACCTGGCAGCGCGGAAGAGGTAAATGGCGGGGTGAACAGAATGCCGTCTTTAACTTCAAACAGGTTTTCACCGGCACCTTCGGAGATGTAGCCATTCACGTCCAGCGCAATACCTTCCTGATAACCATGACGACGCGCTTCGCTACCCACCAGCAACGAAGACAAATAGTTACCACCCGCTTTAGCCGCAGTAGGGATAGTGTTTGGTGCAACACGGTTCCAGGAAGAAACCATGGCATCAATCCCCTGATCCAGAGCATCTGCACCGAGGTAAGCCCCCCATGGGAACGCAGCAATAATCACATCAGTGGTGTATCCCGCAGGCGGGTTAACGCCCATACCTACATCGCCAACAAAAACTAGCGGACGGATATAGGCGCTGGTCAGATTGTTTTTGCGGATCACCGCGCGGCACGCTTCCATCAGTTCATCAACGCTCTGAGAGACCGGAAAACGATAGATCTTGGCTGAATCACGCAGACGCTGCATATGTTCGCGATGACGGAACACCACCGGCCCTTTGTGAGAGTCGTAGCAACGGATGCCTTCAAATACCGAAGTACCGTAATGCAGCGCGTGGGACATCACGTGAACCTTCGCGTCTTCCCAACGAATCATCTCGCCATTAGACCAAATGTAATCAGCTTTTTTCGTCGTCATTTTTCTTCCTTTTGCGCTCAGGCGCGGATTTGTTGTGATGTGGTTGTGCTCTGGCAGATAGCAACGTGTGCAACATCTACCAGTTTACTTAACTGACTAAACAGTAAGTCGACCGACCGGGGGCTGGCAACGGTCAATTCGATATTTATATTCTGCGCATCGCTGGCGGCTTCCATATTCATGGAGCACACCTGAAAACCACGATGGCGTACCACGCGTAAAACACGTTCTAACGTTTCCGGATTGAAACGAGCCTCAACGGCGACCTGATGTTGCATCATGATAATTTCTCCAGCATTTCTGAGTTGCTGGCACCTGGTGGTACCAGAGGCCAGACATTCTCAAGTTCGTCGATTGAGACATGAAGCAGGTATGGCCCCTCACTGTTCAGCATAGTGTCGAGAGCCGCTTCAACCTGGTCTTTACGGATGATGTGTTGACCTGGGATGCCGAAGGCACTGGCCAACATGAGGAAATCGGGGTTATCGGTAAGGGTAGTTTCGCTATAACGTTCCTGGAAAAACAGCTGCTGCCATTGTCGAACCATGCCTAACCGTTGGTTGTCGAGTAAGACGATCTTCAACGGCAATTGCTTGCGTTTTACGGTGCCCAGCTCCTGTACATTCATCATGAAGGAACCGTCACCGGAGATACAGATTACCGTATCGTTCGGGCGAGCTACCTGCGCGCCAACCGCAGCAGGTAAACCAAAGCCCATCGTTCCCAGCCCGCTGGAAGTAATGAAATTTTCCGGGCGGGTATAGGTCATATGCTGTGCCGACCACATCTGATGCTGGCCAACATCCGTTGTAACAACGCTATCCGCAGGTTTACGGTCCGACAGTTGTTTTAACAACAACGGCGCATAGATGGCCTCACCCGGATGGTCGTAGCGCCAGGTATGCTCTGCGCGCAGTTCTGCACTGTGCTGACGCCAGGCGTCAACGTTCAGAGGTTGTTGTAATGCCGGTAACAGCGTATTTAAATCGCCCTGTAACGCTACGTGCGCCTGACGCAGTTTGTTCATCTCAGCCGGATCGATATCCATGTGGATCACGCTGGCGTTCGGAGCGAAGGTGTTCAGCTTGCCAGTCACCCGGTCATCAAAACGAGCCCCGACAGCGATCAGTAAGTCGCATTCCTGCACCGCAAAATTCGCGGCCTTGGTTCCGTGCATCCCCAGCATTCCCAGGTAATACGGATAATCAGCGTCAACGGCGCCCAGACCTTTCAGCGTACAAGCGACCGGTAATTGGGTCTGCGCGATAAATTCACGCAGGGCAGGAACCGCCTGCGCCATACCAACGCCCCCCCCTACGTACAGGATTGGTTTTTGCGCCTGCGCCAGCATGTTACGCGCCTGCTCAACGTCAGCATGAGGGAATGCGGCCGCATCTTCTACGGTCGTGAAATACGGTTCCAGCGTACCGCTGGCTAACTGGATATCTTTCGGGATATCAACCAGAACAGGCCCCGGACGACCGGAGTTCGCCACGTTGAAAGCTTCCGCCATAATGCGCGGTAACTCTTCCAGTGACTGGACCAGGAAGCTATGTTTGGTGCAGGACAGCGACATACCCAGCACGTCCACTTCCTGAAACGCATCGGTTCCGATGAATGGTGCAGCAACCTGGCCGGTGATGGCCACAACAGGAACGGAATCTAACAGCGCATCAGCAAGACCCGTAATCAGGTTGGTAGCACCTGGACCGGAAGTGGCGATGCATACACCGGTTTTACCTATAGAGCGGGCATAGCCAATAGCCGCCATCGCCGCGCCCTGCTCATGACGGCACAACAGGTGTTCTACGCCGCCGTCATACAACGCATCGTAAACCGGCATAATTGCGCCACCAGGATAACCGAAAACGGTTTTAACCCCTTGTGCACGCAACGCATGTACCACCCACTGAGCCCCATTCATAGTTACATCCCCGCCGTAAATCTTGAGAAACAGAATTTTATGCTACTGTTCACTTTCTGCTCCTCGTATCTGTTTTTAAGGTCAAAAAAAACCCCCGGACCTTTCGGTGCGGGGGTCTTAGTTCGTTAAGGCTTGTTTTCTAAGCCTTTCCTCGTCCAAGTGCAGCCCCGCACGGTGGGATAATAATCACCACCACGCTAATCACGACCAGGCTAATCACTCGTAGAAGGGCTGTCATTTTTGTATTTTCTTGCATCTTGTTCGAAGGAATGCCTAAAGAGTTACCATAGAATTTGCGAATAGCACAAGATATTTTTGTTTTCATTTTTCTGACGCCGTTAACGGTTTAGATAAATACCGTTGTTTTTTATACAAAAAATATAAAATGAAAATATTTCACGTTTCAGCGCATCAGCACAATCTGCGATCCCTTCTCTCAGCACACTCATACGCATTTGCGAGCGAGATTCCAGACATAGTGCAAACAATACCTGAGTACACAAAAACACAGGAATAAGCATCTAAAAACACCAATTATGCAGAATCTTGCCAATATCTATTGAGACATAATATTCCTATCAGGAGGGGTTATGTCACTATCGATTGTTCACACACGCGCCGCCCTCGGCGTGAATGCACCAGCCATTACCATCGAAGTACATATTAGTAATGGCCTGCCTGGTTTAACCATGGTGGGGTTACCTGAAACGACAGTGAAAGAGGCTCGCGATCGGGTACGCAGTGCAATTATTAATAGCGGGTATGAATTCCCCGCCAGGAAGATAACCATCAACCTGGCTCCGGCTGACCTCCCCAAAGAAGGGGGACGATATGATTTACCTATCGCTGTTGCGCTTCTGGTCGCTTCTGAGCAGCTTACAACCCATAATCTCGATACTTATGAGCTGGTAGGCGAATTAGCGCTTACAGGCGCTTTACGTGGCGTTCCAGGCGCTATATCAAGCGCAACCGAAGCGATTCGTGCAGGCCGGCGCATCATTGTCGCTAAAGAGAATGCCGCAGAGGTTGGCCTAATACACGGTGAAGGGTGCCTGATTGCCGATCACCTTCAGGCGGTATGCGCATTTCTGGAAGGAAAGCATGATTTAGACAAACCGCAATCTGCAGACTTTACCGCCGCACCTTCACCAGAGGATCTCAGTGATGTCATCGGTCAGGAACAGGGTAAACGAGGGCTGGAGATCACCGCCGCTGGTGGTCACAACCTCCTGTTTATCGGCCCACCAGGGACGGGCAAGACCATGCTGGCCAGCCGCCTCAGAGGACTGCTTCCTCCACTTAGCAACGATGAGGCGCTGGAAAGTGCAGCGATCCTCAGTCTGGTCAATTCCGATACGATACAAAAACAGTGGAAGCAACGCCCTTTTCGTTCTCCCCATCACAGTGCTTCATTAACCGCAATGGTGGGGGGTGGTTCTATTCCCACCCCGGGAGAGATCTCCCTGGCGCATAACGGTATATTATTTCTGGATGAATTACCTGAGTTTGAGCGACGCACGCTGGATGCACTACGCGAGCCTATTGAGTCTGGACAGATCCATTTGTCCCGCACGCGGGCTAAAATAACCTACCCAGCGCGTTTTCAACTGATTGCTGCTATGAATCCCAGCCCAACGGGCCATTATCAGGGGAACCATAACCGCAGCAGTTCAGAACAGACGCTGCGTTATCTCAATCGACTATCAGGGCCTTTTCTTGACCGCTTTGATCTCTCCCTCGAAATCCCCTTGCCACCCCCAGGCATACTCAGCCAGTGCGCGGTGAAAGGAGAAGACAGCGCTACGGTAAAACAACGCGTTCTGGCTGCACGGGAACGTCAGTACCAGCGGCAAAATAAGTTAAATGCGTATCTGGACAGTCAGGATATACATAAATTTTGCATGCTTCGTAGAGATGATGCGCACTGGCTTGAGGACACGTTAGCTCGTCTTGGATTGTCCATCCGCGCCTGGTTACGTCTGATAAAAGTCGCACGTACAATTGCGGATATTGAACAGTGCGACCATATCACCCGCCTGCACTTACAGGAGGCCGTTGCTTATCGGGCGATAGATCGGTTATTAATTCACCTGCAGAAATTACAGGCATAAAAAAAGGGCTTACGCCCTTTTTTATCAATCATCAGATTCGGTGTAATCTTCTGCACCTTCTACCTGAGGTTTCCCGCCAGACAGAGTGTGGAAGCGTTTCGGACGCTTAATACGCGTCATGTACTTGGACCACACACGTTCAGCTTCAGTAACCGGTTCACGTTCACCGCGGCATACCGCAACAAACAATTTTTCTTCTTCAGTTACTGGCTCACGTTTGCCCAGATCCAGCTCGTTGAAGGCATAGCCATGACGCTCGAGCAGCTGTGCCTCTTTAATGGTGAAATCACCATGACGGGAGAATCCGCGGGGGTAATATTTATTGTCGAAATATCGATTAGTCGTCGTAAAGCTTTCCGCCATCCTGCACGCTCCTAATTCTTTGGCCGAGCTATTTATGGCGCGGAGTATTAGTTACGCTTGACAGAGCGTCAAACAAAAGATTTAAATCATCACGACAAATAATTTTATGGAGCGCGTTGTGGATACGGAATTGTTAAAAACTTTCCTGGAAGTTAGCCGGACACGCCACTTTGGCAGGGCTGCTGAAGCGCTCTACCTGACCCAGTCGGCAGTAAGTTTTCGGATCAGACAACTGGAAAATCAACTGGGTGTGAACCTGTTCACCCGACACAGAAACAATATTCGTTTGACCGCTGCAGGTGAAAAATTATTGCCTTACGCAGAAACGCTGATGAATACGTGGCAAGCAGCACGTAAGGAGGTCGCGAATACCTCACGGCACAACGAGTTTTCGATCGGTGCCAGTGCATCCCTTTGGGAATGCATGCTCAATGACTGGTTGCGGCGTTTATACCAATCTCAGGAGCCACAATCCAGCCTGCAGTTTGAAGCGCGAATCGCTCAGCGCCAGTCGTTAGTAAAGCAGCTCCATGAAAGACAACTGGATCTGTTAATTACGACAGAAACCCCAAAAATGGACGAATTTAGCAGCCAACTGTTGGGATATTTCACGCTGGCGCTTTATTGTAGTGCCCCTTCGCAAACCAAAGATGAACTGAATTATCTGCGTCTGGAATGGGGACCGGATTTTCAGCAGCACGAAGCGGGATTGATTGCAGGAGATGAAGTACCGGTACTTACCACCAGTTCTGCAGAACTGGCAAGACAGCAACTTTCTGTAATTAAGGGGTTTAGTTGGCTTCCCGTCAACTGGGCCAGAACCAAAAGCGATCTTCACACGGTTACTGACAGTACGACGCTTTCACGTCCGCTATATGCGGTTTGGCTGCAAAATAGCGACAAACATGCGCTAATTCGTGATTTGCTGAAAACAAATATTTTGGAAGATTAATGAAAACGCTGGCAAGGATGCCGGGAAACAATGAACAGGAAGATCCCGAACAAAATGTTCAGGTAAAAAAAATCCTTAGCAAAAATGCTAAGGATTGTTTCTGGCAGGGGCGGAGAGACTCGAACTCGCGACACCCGGTTTTGGAGACCGGTGCTCTACCAACTGAGCTACGCCCCTAAATTTTCTTATCATTAAGCCTGCTTAGTAGCAGGCTTAATTTTCTAATGAGTGGCGGAACGGACGGGACTCGAACCCGCGACCCCCTGCGTGACAGGCAGGTATTCTAACCAACTGAACTACCGCTCCACCGAATTTCTTTGTCACCACCCGGATTATTCATCCCGGTTTACTGCAATTTGATGCCTGGCAGTTCCCTACTCTCGCATGGGGAGACCCCACACTACCATCGGCGCTACGGCGTTTCACTTCTGAGTTCGGCATGGGGTCAGGTGGGACCACCGCGCTACAGCCGCCAGGCAAA